>CAXHFF010000051.1:0-5966 GCA_964016255.1 uncultured Acidimicrobiaceae bacterium | reverse complement strand
GACAAATACAAAGCACCTGAACAGGTCGAAGACTAATTGCTATACACATGCATATATGTGTAACCAGCTACGGGGGATTGCCGACGGGCAGATAGAATCTCGAGATGAAGTGAGGGTAATGTTCCTCCTCCTCCGTACAATATTATAAACCTTAAAACCAAAATTATGACACCATTAGAAAAATTACAACAACACTTAAATGTAACTATTACAAATTGGGATTCCCCTAATTTAAGACCAGACTTACAATTAACTGAATACATGACAGCAGACAACTACAATGTTTATATCTTAACTGAAGACCCTAGCTGTCTTAACTGGGAGAATGATGTATACTACTATGAACCTGATTTTAATACTATCATGGATCGCATAGTAGAAGTAGCTGAAGACATACCCCAAGCCATAATCCTTATGGATGATGTAGAGCAATACCTTGAAGATTATGAAATTGAAAACTGGTTGAACGATAATATAGATGAAAAAAACTAATACAGAATTAATACGCAAATCATTTGATAATATAATAAAATTAAATAACAATGAAAATAGTAAAAATAAAAGCTTATAAATTTGAAGAGCTAAAAGACAAAGCAATTATTGAAGCATTGACTTGGCTAGATAACTTTCCACTAGATTATGAAGATGAGAATGGTAATACAAAATGGGAATACTTTAGTGATATTTATCATCAAGAGCCAGAATATATAACTGAACATTGCGAAGCAAATGAATATTTGTTTAATGAATATGGAAATGTAATACACCACTTAATAGAAAAATAATATAAATATGAAAAAACTAATTAAAGAAAGAATTAATGTAAACTCCGCAGCAATTAAACTTGCAGAGTACAACTACGAAACCAGTGAGCTTAAGCTTACATTTGTAAACAATCGAGAATACCTTTACAAAAGCGTTGAACCCTTTATGTTTGAAGGCATGCGCAATGCTGAATCAATTGGCAAATTTATTAACAAATATATTAAACCATTAAACTTTATTAGACTATGAAAACTTTTGACAGATACAAACAAAACTTAAAACAATATGAGAATAAAATTTATTCTTATGATACTCATGTAGCAACACTCTATTATGGTGCTAATATGAAAAAAGATAAAGATGCCTTAATACAACACGGCTGGTGGAGTGTAACAACTCAAAAGCATATTAATTATGTTGCTAGAGAATATAATCTACCAATAATTGAAATGGATGAAGGCAAATATGCAGCAGGACATTTAAATATAAGTGCATGAAAGAAAAAGAAAAAATGATCTGGGATGTGTATGATTACATGATGCATCCCATATTAGGATATAGATGGAAACAACCAAGTATTAACGCTAAAGGACCAAGAAATAATAATGAACTCAATAACTATTAGAAACGCAGTAGAAAGTTTATTCAACACACAAATACATATACCGTCGCGAGAACGAGAAATAGTATACATGAGAAGTATTTATTATAAGCTATGTAAAGAATTTACTTTCGAATCATTAACTAAAATCGGTAACACAGTTAATAAAGATCACGCAACAGTAATTCATGGCCTTAAAATATTTGAAAATATAATTAACCCCTTGTGGGAAAAAAATTACTATCAAAAATATTTAAAGCTTCAAGCTCAGCTGAATACTAAAACAAAATTAACTGTTAAGCGCTCTGATCCAAATAAATTTTATCGTGAAAAATATAGAATTAAATTGTTACAGAACAAAGAAATATATAAATTTGCACGAACTTGTTTATCTAAGATGGATTCGATGGGCCATAAATTTACAGACGTTTTACGTAATCAACTTGATAATATGATTGACGATAAAAAATTTAAAGATGACAATTAAAGAACGAGCCAACAATAAAATATATGCTAAAGTAATGCATGCTAATATTCATTTAGAAGATTTGCGGCGAGAACTTAAAAGCGGTATGTTCAGAGGTGGCATTACACATGATGAAATGATTAGCCTTATTGATGGTGCTCAGACAGAGCTTAAAGTATTAAGTTATATATATAAATTAATAGAAACTACTGATGACTGAAAAAGAAGCTAAGGCTATTGCAGAAATGATTGCACAAAAATTATATGCAAAAATTACCGGTGAAGGAAATAATTTTTTAATATTATTAGATGAACATAGCCGTTTAAGCGAACTATTAGATCAGTGTGAAGAGAATGAGCAATATGAAAGAGCGTCAATAATTAAAAGAAGATTAGAACACATACAACGTAAACTAGATAATATATTATGAAAATTAAAATAGGTAACAAGCAAATTATAATCTGGGTAAACAGAACTAAAGATCATAAAGATTATATATGGAATAATATATATTTATTAAGACAAGAAATAATTGACGATGTATTATCTTATAATGTGAATGGTATTATACCAGTTAAAAAATTAAAACACAAAGCTGATCTTATTAAAAAGTATAGCCAAAGGCTAAGACTTTTAGAAATGTAATGCGACATAAGCTAATTAATATACAACTAGTAACAGGCTAATGTCACGCAGGATGGAATATTTAAATAATAATAGAATAATATATAGGCGCAATCCTATAATAGATAAGCCCAGCCATGTGTTTGAATGGGGTAGCTTTTATAAAGAAGGCACACACGAGTGCTATGAGCTATTCAGAAGCAAAGCAAAGATTAATACATTTAGATCTTTAAAGTGGCATCTATTAGTATTATTATATTTAAATCCAGATCTATATAAAAATGGATTTGAAACTTTATGTAAGTACATTACACATAAATCAAATAATTTTGTTACCTTCGAAATATCTGAAGATGTATTATTAAGTATTATTAAAAGTATTTATACAATAGATTTAGAACGAGCACCAAAAAATAAAATGCGTAAAATAATATTTAAAGATTTTACAGGATTAACTAAATCAGAGAAGTTAAGCATAGTAGGCAAGCTGATAGGCAGATCTAAGATTGCAACAAAAGAAAATATATACGAATGCATGAATGCTATACACGATATGCATGAGTGTATAACAGTTCAAACCATCGCACGAATGCTTGGCTGTTCAACCCGGACCGTGTACAGAAACCTTGATAACCAATTAAAAACCGAAAAAAATTTATTGAACTCTATGATATAAGCACATGAAAAAATATAATGTAAGGAATTACATTCGGTATAAAACTGATTTACAAAACAGTATGCCAGAAGATAAACGGACGTATGATCTTTACACTAGGGATGAGCTAATCATAAAATTTTTACCACTTGTAGAAAACATGGCACATAAATTTGCAACATCACAACAAGCCTCAGGCATATTAGATATAACCGATCTAATACAAGAAGGTAGTAAAGGATTAATTGCAGCAGTTGATAAAATTGAAATGAGCAAAATAATTGATTCATTAGATCCTGAAAAAACAATTAAATCATTTCTATCAAAAAGAATTAAAGGTGCAATACGTAGATCAATAGATATAACAAGAGGACATATACGCATACCAGAACATAAGTTAAATGAAATGCGTCAAAATCCTGAAAACAAAAAAATAGTAGAAATATTTTTTAATAGTATTTTTTTAAGCATTGATGAGCAAGTTGATAATGAAGAAAGTTATTTTGACTTAGTCCCGGATCGTTCAGAGCCATATAACTTAGGCATGCTTAATATATATTTAAAAAGTATATTAAAAAAGAACTTAAATCCGAAAGAATATGAAGTATTACGCTTATCTTACGGACTGGATTGTGATAAACATTCTGCCAATGATATCGCAAAGATTATAGGTATAGAAGGACCTAGTTCTTATGTAAGAGTATCCGAAATTAAAAAGGCAGCGATACAAAAACTAATTGACAACGTAGATAGTTCGCAAGTGCTTGATTATCTATAAGTTAAATAGTAGATTCCGTGTAAATAATACACGAGATGCGTAATTATATTATTAACCAATCTAATTTTTTTTATGGAATTAATACAAAAATTAGCCACCATTCAAACCAAGTTAAAAGCAAAAAAAAGTCGCTTTAACAAATTCGGGAACTATTACTATAGATCAGCCGAAGACATCTTAGAAGCTTTAAAACCATTCTTATTAGAGCTTGATGTAAACGTCACTACAACTGAAGAACTTATATCTAGTGATCCTTCAGTAATTCAATCAACAGCAACCATAAGAGATAATCTTAGAGAGCTTTCAGCAACTGCAGTCGTAGGAGTTGATGTTATGTTTAAAGGGCAAGCAATGCCTCAAAGATATGGCACAGCTAGTTCTTACGCTAAAAAGTATGCTTTAGGTAATTTATTTTTAATTGATGATACAGCTGATGCTGATGCTACTACGGCTTCAAATGATAATTGGGTACCTGAAGCTAAAGAATATTTAAAAAAGGGTGGATCACTAGAAAAGATTAAAAAGAAATATAAACTTACACCTCAGTTGGAACAAGAATTAAGTACACTTTAAATGAATCACAAGGAAATAATAGATAAGTTAAGGGAGGATGAACATTACTATGGTAAGTTCGGACAACAATATTTAAGCAATTCAAATATTAGAACTTTATTAAGCGAGCCTGAAAATTTATATAAACCCATAGCCAAAACGGCCGCTATGCTTATAGGTGGATATTTTCACACTATTATTCTTGAGCCTGAAAAAATTAAATCTTTTAAAATAATAGAAAGTTCAAGTAGGAATACAAAACACTATAAAGAAATATCAGATGGTGAAATGTGTTTACTGCAAGAAGAAGCAGATATGGTTGAAGCAATGACCGAAAAGCTTTTGAAGAATAGATTTATTGAAAGTTTAATTACAGGGTCTACTATGATTTATGAAGAACCCGCTATGGGATTAATTAATGATGTTAAATGGAAAGCCAAGGCTGACATACTTAACCACGACGAGCATTTAGTTATTGATTTGAAAACAACTACAAATCTTGATAATTTTAGATTCAGTGCTTCGAAGTTTAATTATGACAGCCAAGCTTACATTTACAATAAACTTTTTGGATTTGAAATGGTATTTATTGCTATGGATAAAAATACACATAAAATTAAATTATGTGATTGCTCTGAAAGGTTTTTACAAAAGGGGGAAGAAAAAGTAATAAAAGCTTGTGAAATGTTTGACTTACATTACAAGACACCAAACTTTGACCCCGAACAATATTTTGTTAATGAAACACTTTAAATTTTATTTTATATGGCAACTATTTTAAACACAAGTATTAATCTATCAAAAGTACCTAAGAACGAAATTATTGATGGTAAAAAAGGTAAATATTTACCTGTAACAATTACTATTAATGATGAAATTGATCAATTTGGTCAACAAGGTTCTTTAACTGTACGACAAAGTAAAGAGCAACGAGAAAGCAAAGAGCCTAAAGTTTATTTAGGTAATGTTAATGTTGTTTGGACTAACGGACAGAATGTAGAGCCTGCGCCTAGAGACAATATACAGTCAGCGCCTGTAGCCCCTAAACCTCAACCAGTTGAAGATGATTTACCGTTTTAATAAATATTATGACGTAATTGAAGATAAATGGATTTATATTCATTATGATGAAAACAATGAACCAACAATAAAAGACGAAGGTTAAATGCAAATTAATACTCAAGAAATAAATGGTTACTTAATAGAAACATTTAACCAGTATGATCTTGAAGAAGGAAAAACACAGGGGATTTGTCCTCTGTGTTCATCTGATAGAAAGCCATCTAAACAAAAATTAAAATGTGCTTCTTATGATTGGCAAACAGGATTAGGTACGTGCCATAACTGTGATACAACATTTCAATTACATACTTATCAAAGAAAAGGTGGTAATGTAAAGGAATTTGTTCGACCAGTTAATGAAAGCATTGCGCCTGTTGAAAACACTAAAGTTGAAGATTGGTTTAAACTAAGACTGTCTCTTATACACATCTGACGCTGCCGACGAGAACACACGTGTAGGTG
>CAXHFF010000050.1:0-6024 GCA_964016255.1 uncultured Acidimicrobiaceae bacterium | reverse complement strand
CCATTAAGAGTTGCAATGGCAGCTGAATTAATGATGAATCAACTAATAGAGCTTGACCCAAGCAATTCTGAAGCATATAAAACTGCAGGAGATGCCTACATCAGCGAGTTGAATGAATTAGATGCGACTGTATCTGCATTAATTGAAACAGTACCTTCTAAAAATAGAAAACTTATAACAACTCACGAGTCTCTTGGCTATTTAGAAGCTAGATATGGTGTAGAAGTTCTTACTACTATCATTCCAAGCTTGTCTTCAGCTGATGAGATATCACCATCACAATTGGTAGGTGTACTTGATGTCATTGAAGATAATGATGTGAAAATTATTTTTGTTGAATCTGAAGCTCCGTCAGTTTATGCAGAAACAATTGCAGAAGAAGCGAATATAAAAACTGTAACTGGTTTGTGGGTAGAGACTTTGAGAGAAAATCAAGTCTATACAGATTGGATAACAGAACAAGTTGAGTTAATTGTAGAAAACTTGGTTGACCTTCCTTAGAATGGTCACAAGCATTTATAAAGGTTATATTACATTATTGAAAAAAGCTTAATAGTATCAGATGGTTGTTGCGTCCAATACGGGGACGCACTAGCCCTTGATGATGTCACTTTCTCAATATCACAAGGTAAATTAGTTGCTGTAGTGGGCCCCAACGGAGGAGGAAAGTCCACATTATTTAAAGCTATGGCTGGTTTGATACCCTTATCCCATGGTTCACTTGAAATAAAAGGATTAACTCCTAATAAAGCAAAACAATTTATTGGCTATGTCCCACAAAATAATCAGATAAATTGGAACTTCCCCCTTTCTGTTAAGCAGGTTGTAGAAATGGGGTTAACAAACAAGCACACTTTTAACATATTTTCTAATAAAAAAAATAGCAAAATCATACAGGACTCCCTAAGCAAGGTTGGGCTTTTAGAAAAAATTGATGAAAATGTAAATAACTTATCTGGAGGACAATTACAACGTGTCTTACTAGCTAGAACATTAACTCAAGGTGCAGATATTTTATTATTAGACGAAGCATTTAGTGCTGTAGATATTGGTGCTGAAGAAGATGTAATGAAAATAATTAATAATATAAAACAAGACGGAAAAACTATTTTAATTGCTACTCATGATGTCAATAATATTGAAGAGAAGTTTGATGAAGTTCTTTGCTTAAACAGACATTGTTGTGCATTTGGAGACCCTTCAGAAGTTTTAACGGATGAAGTTATTGAAGAAATGTATGGTCCCCATAATGCCATGCTTAAAGAACACAGTCCAGGAAATCACGGTGCTCAAGATGGGAGTTGAAATTCTGTTAGAGCCTTTTAAATATGATTTCATGATCCGTTCATTTGTTACAGCACTTTTATCGGGAACAATGCTTTCAATTCTTGGCACATTTACTATAAATAAAAATATGGGTTTCATGGCAGACGCTATGGCACATGCAACACTTCCTATTATCGCAGTAGGAGTTTTTTTTGGATTTAGCATATCAGAACTCGGGGCTCCAGCTGCAATACTGATTGCTTTGTTTCTAGGTTTTATTATTAAAAATACAAATATTGGTGAAGATACCTCAATAGGAATAATATTTTCATCATTTTTTGCTTTGGGCTTTATTTTAATCTCGGTACTTGATGTTTCTATAAATTTAGAGGATTTACTATTTGGTCAAATACTTGCAGTAAGCGCTTCTGATGTCGCTGTTATTTCTACATTATTCGTAGTTGTTTTAAGTACTTTGTTTATTTTCTTCAAACAGATATTATTTTACTCCTTCGATCCAATTGGAGCTCAAGTAAGAGACTTGAATGTAACCTTTTTAAATTATTTATTTCTTATAATATTATCCCTGTCCATTGTGAGCTCTCTTCAAACAGTTGGTATTGTGTTGGTTTTAAGTATGTTATTAATACCTGCAGCAGCAGCGAAGCTGGTGTCCAGAACTTTTACAGGATCAATAAAGATTAGTGCAATTTTTGGAGCAACCTCTTCAGTTGCTGGTTTATATTTGTCTTATTACTTCAACCTCCCATCAGGACCGACAATGTCTATGGTTGCTTCAGGTATTTTTATACTATCTTTTTTAACAAAAAAGTTAATGATGAATCCTAAGTCAATTAGTCGCTAATTTTATTAAAATTATTATATGAAAAAGGCTCTATTTATTTTTGTTTTTCTAATTTCATGCTCATCAGTTGATACGGAGGCAACAAACGTACAAGACGAGTTATCGGTTGATACAGTCACAACCTTTTCTCCGGCTACGACTGAGGTTATACATAGCCACAGCGAGGAACATGATGACCACAGTGAAGAACATGATGACCATGACATTGAAACTAGCATTATGGTTCCACAGGGAATACCTGACAAACTTGAAGTTTTAAATTATGAACTTGGAGAAATAGTTGAAATTAACTTTATCTCTGATGCAGAAGTAGAAATTCATATCCATGGTTATGACATACATTTTATGGTTTACCCGAATCAAGATAACATTTTAAAAATTGAACTAACTATAGCTGGTGAACTTGAAATAGAAGAGCATGACAGCGGGTACGAATTTGCAAGGATGATAGTCTCCCCATAGCAAAAAGCTTAGGTGCACTAAAGAAGAATGGCCCCAATTCTTAGAAATATAGATATAACTAACTTTTACCTATTATTAACTAAATGACAAAAATTATCAAAGCCAATAACCTCACTAAAATTTATGGAGAGAAGGAAACCAGTGTTACTGCTCTTGATGACATTAATATCGAATTTAGAGAAAATGAATTTACGGCAATAATGGGTCCATCCGGGTCTGGAAAATCTACACTTCTCCACTGTCTTGCTGGACTAGACAGGCCGTCTTCAGGAAAAATATTTCTAAAAGGAAATGATATTGCAACACTTAATGACAAAGAATTAACAAAGATTAGAAGAGACAGCTTTGGCTTTATTTTTCAGGCATTCAATCTTATTCCTACTCTTACTGCAGAAGAAAACATTACGCTACCTGCTTCAATAGCAGGGAGACAGCCAGACATGGAATGGGTAAAAGAAGTTGTAGAAACTGTAGATATCGCAGATAGGCTCACACATAGACCAAATGAACTTTCGGGAGGACAGCAACAAAGAGTTGCAGCAGCTCGCGCTATGGCAACTAAGCCAGAAGTCATTTTTGCTGATGAACCGTCTGGAAACTTAGATTCAAAATCAAGTAGAGAACTTTTAACTTTTATGAAATCTGTTGTTGAAGAACTAAATCAAACAATAGTTATGGTTACTCACGATCCATATGCAGCATCCTTTGCTGGAAGAGTTGTGATGCTTAAAGATGGAAGAATAGCAAGTGATTTAGAAAAACCAACACAAGAAGAAATTGTTGCAGAGGTTACAGCTTTAACTAACGCATAATGTTTGGATTTACAAAACGCCCTCTTTTCCTGATTGCATGGAAGAATCTTAAAACCTACCCGGTCAGGATATTTCTTACAACTTCATCAATAATTCTTGGTGTTGCAGTCATAATTGCATCAAATATTTTCTCTGAAAGCAACAAATCCGCATTTGATAACTTATTTTCTGGGATTTATGAAGGTATTGACCTAGTAGTTCAACCCGTTCAGGAAGATTTTGCTCAAGGTTTCAGCGGAGATGGGGGTCAGGGACCAATATCTTTCGAAGTAAAAAAAATTCCTGATGAAAAAATTCAAGAAATTCAAGATTTACCAGGTGTTAGAGCGGCTTGGGGAGAAGTTATTGGTTTCGCACAGTTTATAAAGATTGTAGATGGCGAAACAGTTTTATTATCAAATGGATTTGCTCCAACTTTTGGAACAGCTTGGGATAGTAGTGAATATGCAAAACAATGGACCCTTTTAGAGGGAAGAGCACCCTTAAATAAAAAAGAAGTCGTAATGGATACAGTTACTGCAGAGAATTTTGAGTTTAATATCGACGACAAAGTTACAGTTTTGGCGGGAGCTACACCTGCAACATTTACAATCGTGGGTATTGCTGACTCAGCTTTTGCTGCTGGAGGTGCTACTTTTGCCCTATTTGAATTTAGAACAGCACAACAACTTCTTGACTCAACAGGAGAAGTCAATTTAATAAATGTTGTTGTTGAAGACAACTTTGATGTTACTGATATAAAAAATGAAATAACAGACATAGATAGTGAAAACTTAAATGTCATAAATGCACAAGAAGCAGCAGCAGAACAAGCTGACTCAATAAAGCAAGGCCTAGACTTTTTTAATACTATTTTGAATGTTTTTGCAGGCATTGCAATATTTGTGGGTGCATTTATTATCCAAAATACTTTCAGAATTTTATTACTACAAAGAACAAAAGAATTATCTTTACTACGAGCTTTAGGTACATCAAAAAGGCAGATATACAGACTTGTTATTTCCGAATCACTTTTTATGTCTATTATTGGGTCTGGTCTAGGTATAGGTCTAGGTATAGGTCTAGCAGTAGCTGTAAAAGAAGGTTTGCAGTATTTTGAATTAGGTCTCCCGGATGGACCTTTAGTATTGACATCCGAAGCTGCAATTACAGGATTAATTATTGGGATTACCGTAACAATTTTATCATCTCTACTGCCAGCAAGAAAAGCCTCACAAGTAAGTCCAATGGAAGCAATAAGGGATAGTGTTTCGACACCAAGACGTAAGTCACTATTTACTCGTTTAGTTATTGGTATAGCTGTTTCCGCATTAGGTTTTATAATGCTATTTGGAGTTCTGTATGACTTTTTAGACCTTCCGACCCTATCTGGATTACAACAAGTTGGATTTGGTGCAGGAATAGTTTTTGTGGGAATATCAATTATCACGCCCTCCATAACAAAACCATTCGTTTTTCTTTTTGACAGAATTTATTTGTTAATTTTTGGAATACTGGGCAAACTTGCCACTGAGAATTCTAAAAGGACACCAAGAAGGACTGCCTCTACGGCCTCAGCCTTAATGATAGGGCTTACATTAATATCTCTAGCTAATGTAATAACTACATCGTTCAAAGCTCAAGCGGAGTCACTGATTGGTGAAGTTATCCTTGCTGATTACCAAGTTGGAGCAGCGAATGTTTTTGCATCACCTGGTATTCCAACTGGGCTTGCTAATGAGTTAATGGAACTTGATGAAGTTACCAAATTATCAAGAACAAGAGCTACAGTTGTTGGATATAACGAACGTCCTTTAATACTTGGAGCTGTTGATGAAACTGTTTTCGATCTTGTAAAAACTGATGATATTGCAGGTAGTCGTAAAGACTTTCTAAAGCAAAATGCACTTGGAATTCTAAGACAAACAGCAGAGAGAGAAGAGCTTCAAATTGGTGATGAAGTTTTATTAACTATCCCAGAAGAAGGACAACTTACTTTTACTGTTTCCTATATTTTCGACTGGACAACTCAGCCCCCAGCTGAATTCTTTGTTCTATTAGAAAATAGTTCATTCTTTAGTGAAGAATCATTAGATACTGAACTTTACTTCAATGTAAATGAAAAATCAGATGTTCTAGAGGAGAAAATTAATTCAATTGTCGCCGAATATCCAGGTGTTGAAATTAGAGATGAAGAGGGTCTAGTTGAGGAAGCAAATAATCAAATTCAGTTATTACTTAATGTAATTTATGGCTTTCTATCAATTTCAATATTTGTAGCTCTATTTGGGATAACTAATACACTTTCCCTTTCCGTTTATGAGAGAACTAGAGAAATTGGATTAATGAGGGCTATTGGAACGTATAGAAAACAAATTAGGCGGATGATATTTATTGAATCTTCAATCATTTCTATATTTGGAGCAGCATTAGGAACTGGACTTGGAATATTTTTTGCTTGGAGCTTAATTCAAACATTAGCTGATGATGGATTTACAGTCTTTGCAGTTTCAATTTCACAAACATTTATGTGGATTGGAATTTCAATAATAGCAGGAGTAGTCGCAGCAATACTTCCAGCGATAAGAGCTTCTAGACAAAATATATTAGAAGCTATTTCTTATGAATAACCTTTAAGGG
>CAXHFF010000049.1:0-6036 GCA_964016255.1 uncultured Acidimicrobiaceae bacterium | reverse complement strand
ACCACACGTGTGTTCTCGTCGGCAGCGTCAGATGTGTATAAGAGACAGCATATTGAGTATGCAATTAGTGGAGTTGAATTAGATAACCTTACAAATCATTATAAAAATACAGGATTCTATGGCCCTATTTCTTGGTACGCAAATCTAGATGCAAATATAGAATTATCGGAACAGTGGAGCCACAATAAAATAAATCAAAATATTCTTTTTATGTTTGGTGAAAAAGATATGGCTGTTAAGTTAACAGAAAATATGAGACAAAGATTAAATAAAGTTGCTGATGTTGTTAAAATTAAGGAAATATCTGGAGCTGGTCACTGGCTCCCATACACACACAAGGAGAGTGTATTAGATGAAATCTACAGCATGTCTAAAGGTTTATAACATGTCCTATAATATATATTATGTTGCGTTATGAATAAAGCAGTACTTCACGATCATTTAGATGGTGGTTTAAGACCCACTACAGCCAAAGAGTTAGCGCTTGCTATAAACTATGGACCATTGCTTGAAATAGAAGATACATCTGAATTTTTTGATCGGTCTGATTGTGAATCTCTTGAAGAATATCTTGAGGCATTCACCCACACTATCGCCTTAATGCAAACATACGACCACCTTGAAAGAATATCTTTTGAAGCTGCTGAAGATATGCATAACAATGGAATAACATTATATGAAAGCAGATACGCTCCATTTTTTTCTGTTAATGAAAACTTATCCCCCGTTGAAGTATTAAATGCTATCAATTCTGGATTTAAACAAGCAGAAAATATGTATGGAATACAATCTGGGTTGATTCTCTGTGGAATGAGACACGATGCAAAAAATGTAAAATTAGTTGAAGAATTAGCAATTGAGAATAAAGATAAGATTATTGGATTCGATATTGCTGGACCAGAATTAACTTTCAGACCAAATTTGTTTACTGAAATATTTTCTAATGTAGCTCATTCCGGTATAAATATTACTATTCATGCAGGCGAAGGAGATAATGTGGACTCAATTCAAGACGCACTAGAAAATGGTGCGCAAAGAATCGGACACGGCGTTCGTATAATTGAAGATATTGACTTAGTTAATAATAAGTTTGGAAAAACTGCTGCTTACATTTTAGACAACGAGATACCCCTTGAGGTATGTATAACATCAAATCTTCATACGAATATGTACGAAAATGCAGAGAACCATCCCATCAGTAAATTAGTTGAACTGGGTTTTCAAGTATCTTTAAATACAGATAATAGACTTATGAGCAACACATCTATTGATAAAGAAATACAAGTTGCAAAACAGTCAGGTGTTATTGACCCAGAAGCATTATTAGTTAAGTCAGCTGGCTATAGTTTTTTGAGCTAATTCCCTACTGTCAATCTCTAAAAAGTTATAAAACTGTTGTTCATTTATAAGTTTGAATTGTTTATTAGGATAAAGTTTTTTTGCTTTTTTAATTTTCTTCGATTTCTTTGTTATTAAGTTTTGGTTCATAGTTGTAATCTCAATATAAACGTCTAAGGAAGGTATGTAGAAGTCCGGTGTAAACATCATTTTTATTGCACCACTTCCCCACTTCAATGGAAAGCTTATAGGTTCATAGACCCATTCGATTCCAAATAAGTCTAAATGATCTGCAAATATTTTTTCTGATTGATGAGCAAAATTCATGCGTTCTTAGCAGATACTTTATCTGGATAAAGTGAGAAAATTTCTGCTTCAGCTTCAGTATGAACTGGTCCTAGAGAAATTCCAAAAACAGCCTGACCTTTTTTGAGTAAATCTATCATTTGGTCATTATCAGATATAACATATATTGATTTACCATCAGAAAATACTGAAACATCTGAAATATTTATATTGTCACCAAGAATACTTTCAATATTCTTTAGAGCAATTCTAATTTTCTGAAGACTAACGCCTGCTTCCCTGAGCTTGTTAACTAATTTTATTTGGATAATATCTTGAAATGAATAAACTCTATGGAAACCTGAACCCTTTAGATTTCTTATTGATGCTTTGATAAGACTACTAGTAGTCCAATGATCTAATTGTCTGTAAGTGATCCCGGTTATTTTACAAACCTCAGGACCAGTGTATCCCTGTTGCATATTGTTAATCTACTATGATTATTATTTTTATCAAGGTTTTAGAGAAAATCATCTGGAGTAATGTTGTCAATAAACTCTTTAAACTCCTGTATGTCTTCAGTTTTATCTCCTATTAAATCTATTGAATTAGCCTCGAAAACGTCCCTATTTACGGTTATAGGGGCTTCTGAGCGAAGGGCAAGAGCTATTGCGTCACTTGGTCTAGCTGTAAGTGAAATATCACCATTTATAGTAGTTAGTATCAAATCAGCATAATAAGTCTTATCTTTAATGTTTGAAATGCTAACTTCTTTTAGTACTGCATTTAGAGATTCAATAACATCGATTATCAAATCGTGAGTCTGGGGTCTTTCATGTAGCACTCCTTCTTGGGCATAAGCTATAGAGACAGCTTCAATTGTTCCAATCCAAATTGGAAGAACTTTATTCGTAAGAGGATCGGAAAGAATCATAATTGGCGTATCAGAATTTTCTTCGAGTCTTATGCTATTTACTGCAACTTCAATCTTATTAGTCATAGACAAAGAGTAATAATAATTTGAAAATTAATGTAGTTAACGAATCGATAATAATATTTTCAATTTGCAAATATTGAAAATATATCTAAAGGGTTAAATTCCCATAAAACTTTATAGTCACTTGCAGATACTTTAATTTCCCTATCTGAAATATTATTAACAAACTTTAATCTTCCGTCTACATAGCCAATAAAATTTATGTTCACAAATTGTCTAAGGTCAACAAAGTCTTTCCATGTTTCATTTGCATAAACTCCATAAGTTCTTGACGGGTTATTAACTTTATATATTTCTGTATCAATTTGAAAACTCTCGTAGTTTCCAAAATATTTAAATGAATTTTGATACAGTAGTTGCGTATCTTCAAAATGAGTAATTTTTTTATTATCAACTATAGATTTATTCACTAACGTTAATATTTGGCGCCCGTTATCCAGATTTAATCCTATGAACGTTAGACCAGCCCCGGATGTCCAACCTGTCTTTATACCAATAAATCCCTTATCTATAATCTCGTTTGTTGAATAATATATTTTTTCAATGCCTGTTATGTCCGAAGAAAAACTTTTTTTACTAGCAATCGACATAAGACGGTTATTTTCAATAAATTTTAGGGACATAGCTAGTAAGTCTCTTAATGTTGTTGAATGTCCAGGTTGATCTAATCCATCTGGATTTAAGAATGTAGTGTTTTTCATTCCCAGTGAGTTAGCTTTGTTATTCATTTCTACAATGAATGATTCTATACTTCCAGTACTGGCCATTGCAGCTACGTAAGCTGCATCATTAGCCGAATAAATAAGTAGAAATTCTAATAAATCTTCAATAGTTATGTTTTTTCCACTTTCTAAGTAAGCTACTTTTCCAATGTATTGGTAGTTATCAGGTAGAGATATTGTTATTGAATCAGCAATATCAAAAAAATCCAAAAGCACAAGAGCAGTAGCAACCTTGGTTATTGATGCTGGAGATATCTGCTCATCGATATTACTTGAAAACATAATTTGTTCATTTTCTATATCGTAAGATAAATAATATTCTGTAGAAAGTTCACCAGGATTAAGTTCATTCCCATAAGCTGGATATATGGGTAATAAAAAAACGATAAGTAAAGTAATTATAAATCGTCTGATATGAAACTCCCAATAATTGAAGTAAAATTTTCAATAGCAATATCAAGATCTTTCTCATCTTCAATATTATTCTTTACTAACTCTATAAAGCCCGCCCCCCTGTCTGCCATTGACTTAAAAATCGTAAAGTTTTTTGCTGAAAAGCCAAGGTTGAAAAAATAAGAAAATCCCATGAATCTATTAACATCCTGTTGGGAATAAATATTTTTCTTTACTTCTAGATTAAAATTTAATAGGTCATTAAACTCACTATTCGATAATCCTGACTTTTTCAAGGCATCATGAAATGAATATTCTCGAATGACAATTTGTATTTTTGAAGAATTGGTAATCAATTTAGGATTATTCTTTATAGCTTTTAGTGAATAAAATTGATTCTCTTGAAGATCTAATATACTCATAATTCTATCAATATCTTTTTTGACGTAATCCCTTGTCCCTCCTTTAGATCTACCAGGATTGATTAATCCTTCTCTTTCCATGAAACGAAGTCTAGAAATTGTCACAGAAGGGAATTCTTTCTGAATAGTCTTAACTGTTTGGCCTATATTCATAATTTGCCTCTTAAATAGTCATCAATTTTCATTTTATTTTTACCTTCAGGTGTAATAATAGACGGGTACAATATACCATCTGATAATTCTATTGGAAATCCATTTTCTTTTTCCGTATATTCGTGAATCTTTAAAAATTTATCTTTGTGTTTGATAAAAGCTGGACCTATGACATTGAACGCACGTATCATTCTTTTTGCAGTTAAAATATCTTGACCCAGAATATTATAATCACTCTTATTAAACTTTTTAGTATCGGAAAGTGTGTAATCGCTTGCTATGAACTTATCTTGAAGTTTCTCACTTATTTGAAGATAACTTCTGTTAAATAAAGTTATAATTTTTTCATATACGTCAGATGCATATGTGTCTTCATTAAGGTTAAAAGAATCTTGATAAATAAGATCTCCAGCGTCAACATTTTTATCTATTTTAAAAACTGAATATCCAACTACTTTTTCACCCATTAATATTGAGGTTTCTACTGGGGACGGACCTTTGTAAGCTGGGAGTAGGCTGAGGTGAACATTATAAATTGGTTTATTGTTGTTTATAAAATACTCTGGAAATATTTTTCCGAAACTAACACATAAGGCATTCGACATATTTTTATAAACATGATCAGGGTCGAAATAATCATAAGGGATATTATTTTGTAAACAAAATTCTTCAACAGGATTTGGTTTTAGTTTCCTACCTCTACCAGAAATATTAGGTGGAAGAGTTATTACTTTTAACTCATCAGCATTATTTCTAACTATATTTAGATATTCAACACTTCTAGAATCTGAACCAAAAAAAAAGTTAAACATCTTTACCTGGGAAGCCGTTTAAAGATATGTTTTTAAGTGCAATTTTTCTTTCTTTTCTTTTTAAGGCAGTCAGTAAAACTTTACCTTTTAGATGATCATATTCGTGTTGGAGAACTCTGCCAGTAAGATCATCACCCTCGTAAGTCACATGCCGACCATGTATGTCGTAGCAATCAAGGGAGGCATATTCAGCACGTTCAATATCCCAGTAATAACCTGGCAAGGATAAACAGCCTTCCATAAATGTAACAGCTCCATCTAGTTTTAAGTTGTGAGGATTAATAGCAACTTTAGGTCCATCACCAGCATCGAATACAAAAATATTTTTATTAATTCCAATTTGAGGAGCTGCTAACCCAACTCCTGGTGCGTTATACATAATATCAATCATCTCATCTGTTAATATTTTTAATTCTGTATCAAATTTTACAACTTCTGATGAAGTAATTTTTAAAGACGGATGGCCAAATTGAACTATTTCTTTCATCTATAGACTTCTAACTCTATCAAAATTAGCTTTCTTGAAGATAGAATATATAGACATAATTTCATTGTAATTATATTTTCTGTTTATTTGAATTTTCATCTCATATTCAAACTCATCATTTACTAATCTGGGTCCAAGAAGATATTCAGAGTATTTTGAAATATCTATTTCTTCACTTGAAGAAATCTTAAAAACTTTAATATTTGTGTTTGGCCCATATTTTGAACGTTCTTTTTTCTCTTTATCTGCCCATTTGTTAATTTTGTCAGAAGTAAGTTGTTTGTTTAAATCAATCCTTTTTGTAGAGAAAACTATTATTTGGATATTTTGTTTATGAAAATATGCAATTTTTCTAATAAAATTAATAAGTCGATTAGAACCTGTCTCTTATACACATCTGACGCTGCCGACGAGAACACACGTGGTG
>CAXHFF010000048.1:0-6250 GCA_964016255.1 uncultured Acidimicrobiaceae bacterium | reverse complement strand
TTAATTTTATGTTGTTCAAAAAGTTTATTAAATTCAACTTTATCAATCGTATAGCCATGTTCACTGACTATTTCTTCTGTCAGTTCTATTGGAAAACCAAAAGTCTCAAATAAGTGAAAAGCATCTTTTGTTAAGAATTCATCACCGGAACTAAGCTTGGAGTTTATTTCTGCAGTTCCTTTTAATAATGTTTTATGAAATAATTTCTCTTCGGACATAATAAGTTTGCTAATTTTCTCTTTGCTCTTATTCAAATCTGGATAGCTACTTTGGTAATTTTCAACAACGATTTCTACTAAGAAATTTAACGAAATGAGTTCATCAGTAAGAATATTAATTGCTCTTGTAGCTCTTCTTAATAACCTTCTTAATATGTACCCTCTTCCTTCATTTGTTGGAACAACACCATCCGATATCATAAATGTGGATGCTTTTACATGATCTAATACAATTCTCTCTAGCTTTTTATTTCTGTTTACTATAACTTTATTTAAAGCATCATACATATTAGAAAATGTATCGATTTCAAATGGAGAATCTTTATCTTGAAGAATCATTGCTAATCTCTCAAGACCCATTCCTGTATCAATATTTTTTGAAGGTAATTCACCAACTACTTCGAAAGGTTTATCTTGAACTGATTCCATAAATACTAAATTCCAAATTTCAAAATATCTATCTTCACCACCACCGATTGGACCGCCTTCTTTACCATATTTTTTACCTCTATCTATGAAAATCTCACTACAAGGTCCACAGGGTCCTGGTATATTCATATGCCAGAAATTATCTTCGTTTCCTCTTTGAATCCGATCCTCAGGAACTCCAATAATGTCTTTCCATATTAAATATGACTCTTCATCGTCTTTATAAACAGTAAACCATAACTTTTCTGGTGATATATTAAGTTCTTTTGTTAAGTAGTTATACGAATGTGTTATTGCTTCCTTTTTAAAATATTTACCAACACTAAAATTTCCTAACATTTCAAAAAAGGTAAGGTGTCTGTCTGTATCACCAATAATATCAATATCAACCGTTCGTATACATTTTTGTGAAGAAACCATATTCGGATTAGCGGGTTCTTTATGGCCAGAAAAATATTCTTTGAGGGGGACCATTCCAGCTGCTGTAAAAAGTAGTGTATCATCAAAAGGGATCAAAGAAGCAGAAGGTATTATTTTATGATCTATACTTTCAAAATAAGTAAGAAATTTTGATCTTATATCATTACTATTCATCTTCTATATACCTTAATTTATATTCAAATAAATCCTCTTCATTAATCTCAGAAGGTGCATCTGTTAAGGGATCCATACCTGATTGTGTTTTAGGAAATGGTATAACATCTCTAATAGATGGCTGTTTAAGAATTTCAGCTACAAGTCTATCTATTCCAATAGCAAAGCCAGCATGTTGAGGTGTTCCGTATGATAAAGCCTCTATAAACCACCCAAATCTTTCAGTAATATCAATTTCTGTTAAACCCCATTTTTCGAGAACAAGCTTTTGTAGTTTTGGATTATTAATTCTTTGAGAACCAGATCCTAATTCAACTCCATTTAATACTAAGTCATAATGAAGGGCCGTTGAATCTTTAGGGTTTTTTTCAAAATCAGCTGGATTCTTTGGTGCTGTGAAAGGATGATGTGAAGGTTGTAAGGCTCCATTGTCAATTTCAAAATATGGAAAATCTTCAACCCATGTGAAGTTAATTACATCATCAGAATTATTGGTAAAGAGATTACGTCTTAGTATGTCCATATATTTTGCAATTTCTAATAGCTCCCCAGCCTGAAATACTATTAAACCATCACCATATAGGGATAGTTCTGACTTCTCTTTTTCAGTAAGGAACTTGGCTAAAGGACCTGAAATTTCATTATTATCAATTTTGAACCAACCTAAACCATTAGATCCTAGAAGTTTTATTGATTCGTCCAGCAGGTCAATATTTTTTCTACTTACAGTATCTTTTGTATGAAGGGAAAGCACCTTACCGGAATTATTAAGAGTATCCTTAATAAACTTAATCTCTGTATCTATAAATATTTCTGTAATGTCTGTAATGGTTTCTTTAATTCTCAAATCAGGTTTATCGGTGCCATATAATGACATTGACTCTTGGTACGTGATTGTATTAAAGGGAGTTTTTATCTTTACATCAAATGCTTCATCGAATATATGTTTAACAATAATTTCAATGTTTTGCTTTACTACTTCAGGGTTGCCGTTTGAAAATTCAATATCTAATTGAGTAAATTCTGGTTGCCTATCTTTTCTAGAATCTTCATCCCTATAACATTTTGCAATTTGATAATAGTTAGGAAAGCCAGCCATCATGAATAATTGTTTATACATTTGTGGAGACTGTGGTAGTGCATAAAAAGATCCTGGTGATTTCCTTGACGGGACTAGGAAATCTTTAGCACCCTCAGGTGTTGATTTTATGAGGGTTGGTGTGTCAATTTCTAAAACATCCAACTTATTCATAATGTTTCTAATGCTTTTAAAGGTTTTAGATCTTGCAACGATATTATTCTTCATTTCATTTCTTCTTAAGTCTAAGTATCGATACTTTAGTCTTATGCTTTCATCGGTATCAATATTATCTTCAATTTGAAATGGAAGGGTTTTACTTTCATTCACTATATCAAGTGAATTGATTACAATTTCATATTGCCCATAAGCAGTCTTAGTATTTATTAATCCATCTTCTCTTTTACTAAAAACACCAGAGACCATAATATAGTACTCATTTTTGACTCCGACAGTAATATCTGACTCTTTGTCAAAAACCAATTGAATAGTGGAGTCAAAATCTCTTAGGTCAATAAAGGTTAATCCCCCGTGATCTCTTACATTGTCTACCCATCCAACAAGATTTGTAACGTTTGAACCATCCTTCAAACCAGCAAGTTCTTTAATTATCAATTAACACTCCTATATCGAAATCAACTGTAGTGTTGATATCCAAATCTTTAATTGTATCTTCGTCAGTATTAATAATATATTTAACATTAAGACCTTTAGCATTCTTAAATTGTGTATTTACTTTGGATATACGTGGAGGTTTAAAGTAAGCTATCTCATTCTTATCTAATAATTTACAATAACTTGTTACTTTTCTTAGATCAGCTCCGATAATGTAGATTTTAGGAGTTTTCTTTGAAATGATAATATTATTCATTATTCTTTCGATTCCAAATGCAACGCCTACACCGTTAAATTTTCCTATATTTAATATTTCAGATAATTTATCGTACCTTCCGCCACCACCAAGTACTACCCCTTCATCATCAATAAATTCAAAAGTTAAGTCATTATAATAATCAAGTCCTCTAACAAGTTTCGTATTCTCCTTATATTGAAGATCATTCTCTTTCATTATTGATTTAAGTAAATCATATTTTACTAAGGAATCCTTATTTATGTATGATGAAATTTCTGGTGCGTTATTTATTATTGTTTGATCATTTGGATTATTCGAATCCAGTATTCTAAGAGTGTTAAGTTCAAGTTTATCTCTACTTTCTACTGAAAGCTTATTTTCATTTTGTTTTAAATAAAGATAGAGCTCTTTGTTGTAGTTATTACGATCTTCAATCGACCCAATTGTGTTAATTTCTAAGGTGAACTTAAGACCTAGTTTGTTTAAAAAATTAATAGAGTCATTAATAATCTGGAAATCAGAAAATGTATCTATATTACCAACAATTTCTACTCCACCCTGTGTGAACTCTCTGTATCTATTTTTCTGTGGATTTTCGTATCTAAACATTTGACCAAAGTAAGAATATCGATTTGTAAGATCTTTTTGATACTGAGAATGGTACCTAACAATACTAGAGGTACCTTCTGGCCTTAAGACTAAAGATCTCCCACCTTTATCATTGAATTGGTACATTTGCTTTGAAACTATTTCAGAATTTTCACCTATTGATTTTTCAAATAACTCACTGTGTTCAATATGAGGAGTTTGAAGATATGAGTATCCTGATTCATTAAAAACATGAAAAAAGGTTTTTCTAACAAATAAATACTAATCAGATTCATTTAAATAAAGATTTTGGGTGCCTTTAACCTGTTCAATCATGTAAATGTTCCTTTATAAATAAATTATCTTTTCTTATGTTACTAACTGTTTCAGAAGATCCATGCCCTGGAAGCACTTCATAATCAGGATTAAACTTTGAGAAAACATTCTTTATTGAGCTTATCATGTCATTGTGATTACCTGTCTTTAAATCAGTTCTACCAATACTGTCTTTGAATACAAAATCTCCTGTAAAGATTGTTCCCATTTCGGGAAATTCAAATGACACACTGCCTTCGGTATGACCAGGATTACAATGTATTTTAATAAAATCGTATGGTAGATTTTTAATATCAATAATCTCACCATTAAACTTTTCAGCCTGAAAGGTATTATTTGTAAACATAGCTATTTGCTCTTGTGGGTTTCTTGCCAAAAATTCATCATTTAAATTCATGTAAATATTTGAATCAAAACTTTGCATACCTAGTGCATGATCAAAATGACCATGTGTTACTAATGCTCCAGCAACTGTTAAATTATTCTCTTTTACATAATGCAAGGGTTCATTTAAATCTGGTGGTAAATCTATGAACATACAGATTTCATCATTAAATGGTCTCAATATATAACAATTAGATGTTGTAAAGCTAGTGAATTTGTATATCTCTGATATCATTTTTTTCCTGGAAATATTCTTTCAGCTTCGAAAACATTTTCTATATTCTTTGAATCTTTAATTATTTCATCCAACTGATTACTATCACTTATTTCGATTTGAAATACTAAACTGACAATCCTCTTGCTGTTAGTTATTGATTTTGCAACTAATATATTTCCCCCATTATCAGAGATTGCAATTGTTGCATCACGTAAAAGATAAGGTCGATCAATTGCCTCGATTTCGAGCCAGATTATGTCACCAGTATGTGTATTAAATCCCCATGACACATCTATTATTCGTTCACCCTTAGTGCTATCAATTTGTATATTCATACAATCAGATCTATGAACTGATATGCCGTTAGAGATAGTAACAAAACCTAATATATCATCTCCAGGCACAGGAACGCAACACTTCGCTATTCTTACTTGGATGTCATCGTATCCTTCAACAATTATTAGCTCACTACTTTCGTTAATCTTCTCTTCCGGTGTAAAAATATCTTCATCAGCTGTAATTTCCTCAGGAAATACATATTTTCTAATTTTATTTGCAATATTCTCAATTTTTAGAGTCCCCATACCTAGTTTTTGATAAAACATCTCGTAATTAGGTAATGATGTTTCCTTCAATAGGTTTTTCAATATATCTTCCTTTGATGAAAAGTTCAATACGTCGTTATTTTCATCAAGCCATATATTTAAAGTTTGTTTACCCTTTTGAATGTCTTCATCTTTCATTTGCTTCTGATACCATTGTTTAATTTTTGATCTAGCTCTAGAAGTTTTCACAATATTTAGCCAGTCACGACTTGGACCTTTAGAATTATCATTCGTCGTAAGAACCTCAATAGTGTCTCCAGTTTTGATTATGTTGCTTAGATTTGATAATTTACCGTTTACTTTTGCACCTATCATCTTTTCACCAACTTCAGTATGAACTGCAAAGGCAAAATCAACAGCTGTTGATCCAGAAGGGAGTGTTACTACATCACCATTAGGAGTTAAGCAAAATATTTCATCTTCGTAAAGATCTAATTTCATGTGCTGTAGAAACTCATTTGGGTCTGGATACTCCGTAGAAATATTATTTAGTTCGCTTGTCCATTCGTTGAGATCATTGGATGGTTTTTCTTTGTATTTCCAGTGAGCAGCAACTCCGAATTCAGCTCTATAATGCATTTCTCTTGTTCGTATTTGAATTTCTACTTTATTTCCATCAGAAGTCAGAACTGTAGTGTGTAGGCTCTGATATAAATTGAATTTGGGCATAGATATAAAATCTTTAAATCTACCGAGTACTGGCTGAAAATTAGCATGTACAAGCCCAAGGATTGAGTAGCAGCTTTTTACATCATCAGTAATTATCCTGACTCCAATCAAATCGTTTATTTCATGGAAGGAAAGGCCACTATTAATTATTTTTTTATAAATAGAATAATTATGCTTTGGTCTTCCTACTACATCAGCTGAAATAGAGTTATCACCTAGAAGAGTTGAAAGAATTTCAGTTATCTTTTTTATCTCAGAATTTCTGTGCGGAGAGGTTTT
>CAXHFF010000047.1:0-6330 GCA_964016255.1 uncultured Acidimicrobiaceae bacterium | reverse complement strand
CGATCGGTTGTTGTCTCGTGGGCTCGGAGATGTGTATAAGAGACAGATAATAGATTTAATTGCACCTATTGGTAAAGGCCAAAGAGGATTAATCGTGTCACCTCCTAAAGCAGGTAAAACAACCATTCTTAAAGAAATTGCTAACTCAATTACTGCTAATAACCCTGAAGTACATTTGATGGTTGTCCTTGTTGATGAGAGACCTGAGGAAGTTACCGATATGCAAAGATCCGTTGACGGAGAGGTTATATTTTCAACTTTTGACAGACCTCCGGAAGAACACACACAGGTATCGAGACTTGCTATAGAGCGAGCGAAAAGATTAACAGAGGAAGGTAAAGATGTAGTAATCCTTCTTGACTCCATAACACGTTTAGCTAGAGCTCATAACCTAGCATCACCTGCAAGTGGAAGGATTCTTTCTGGTGGTTTAGATTCAACTGCTATAACACCTGTAAAACAATTTTTTGGAGCTGCGAGGAATATTGAAGGTGGTGGAAGTTTGACTATTTTAGGAACTGCACTTGTTGAAACTGGTTCAAAGATGGATGAAGTAATCTTTGAAGAGTTCAAAGGAACTGGAAATATGGAACTTAAACTCGACAGAGGGCTTGCAGACAAGCGTGTATTCCCAGCAATTGATGTTACTCCATCCGGAACAAGAGAAGAACAAAGATTAGTTTCTCCTCAAGAGCTTCAGTCATTATGGGCCCTAAGAAGAGTGTTGGTAGGTCTTGAAAGTGGAGCGACCGAGCTTTTAATAGATAGATTCAAAACTGTAAAAACTAATGAAGCCTTCTTAAAAGATGTCGCAAAAAACAACAAGTAAGTTAGAGTGTAAATATGAAGCAAGGCATACATCCAGATTATAGAGAAGTAGTTTTCCAAGATGAAGACGCAGGCTTTGCATTTCTCACTCGTTCCACAATTAAAACAAGTGAGACAATTTCCTGGGAAGATGGAAACGACTATCCACTAGTCAAACTTGATATTTCTAGTGCAAGTCACCCATTTTTTACTGGTAAGCAGAAACTTGTCGACTCCACAGGTCGTGTAGAGAGATTTAAACAACGGTACGGTTCTACAAGTACCCGTCAAGCTCCAACTCAAGAAGCTTCTTCTCAAGAAGAAGAATAACTTAACTTAATACATCCAAAATGTCTAAAGATAATATTGCCTATGGAGGACAAGCTGTAATAGGTGGCGTTCTCATTCAAAGTCCTAAAGGATGGTCCCTTGCTGTACGTGATCAGAAAAATCAACTGCATAACTATTTTGAAGCAAGGATTCCCCTGACCCAAAGAGATGGAATTTGGAAACAACCTCTTATAAGAGGAGTAGGAGCATTAGCTGACTCTCTGTATGTTGGCTATAAAGGAATATCACTCTCAGATACTTTATATTATGGAGAACAAGAAGAAGAAACTCTTTTTAATAAAATCACTAATACTTTGCTAATAGTTACAATTTTAAGTCTTCTGATAGTAGGCCCACGGTTGTTGATAGATCTTTTGGATTTGAGTCAAGCTTACAAAGGTTTTGCAGAGGGAATTCTAAGGGGTGCAATTGTTATCACTTACATATATCTTGTTGGGAAAACAAAAGATGCTCAAGAGTTATTTGAATACCATGGTGCAGAGCATATGACTATTGCCTCATTTGAGGCAGACAAGTCACTTCAAATCGAGAATATTAAAAAATACCCAAAAGAGCATATTCGTTGTGGAACAGCCTTTATTTTCTTAATAGTGTTTGTAAGTCTGCTTACACTTCCATTTATTCCAACACTAAATATATTACTTACACTCATTACAAGACTGTTGCATGTTTTTGTAGTCGCTATGATTTCTTATGAAATTTTAAAATTTAATTTTAAAAATAGTGATTCTTTAATCTCCAAAATTTTTTCAACACCAGGTATTTGGACACAAAAAATAACAACTAAAAATCCAAGTGATGAACAAATAGAAGTTGCAATGATATCAATGGCCAATTGTATTAAATATAGTGAAGATAATGATGAATTCGACGAACTACTATCTACATCAAAGGAGTTAAAAAATGGATGAAGCTCTAGTTGAAAAACTCACAGCTTTAGAAAACTCACTAGGGGAGATTGAAGCAGAGTTACAAAAAATAGACATATCCTCAGATCCAAAGGCGTATGCTGAATTGGCTAAAAGACATAGCGATGTTACAGCAATTGTTGTTTTGTTCAACGAGTGGAGAACACTTAATGGTGATATTGCAGATGCAGAAGAAATGTTAAAGTCTGAAGAAGATACTGACATGAAAACTGAGCTCGAGGAATTAGTGAGTGAATCGAAATCTTCAATTGTTGATCTCACTGAAAACATAAAAATAGCTCTTTTGCCAAAAGATCCACTGGATGAAAAAGATGTACTAGTAGAGATACGCCCTGGCGCAGGTGGAGAAGAGGCAGCTATATGGGTTGGTGATTTGTATAAAATGTACACTCGTTTTGCTGAGAGAAATGCTTGGAATGTAGAGCCTATAGAACTCACAGCTTCAGACCAAGGTGGTTATAACAAAATTATTTTTTCAATAAAATCAAAAGGTGTTTACTCAAAGCTTAAATTTGAGGCGGGTGCACATCGAGTCCAAAGAATTCCCAAAACCGAATCACAGGGAAGAGTTCACACTTCAATAGCAACGGTCGCAGTACTTCCTGAAGCTGAAGAAGTTGATTTAAGTATTGCAGCTAATGATCTGAAAATTGATGTATATAGATCTAGCGGACCTGGGGGACAAAGTGTTAACACAACAGACTCAGCAGTGAGAATTACCCATATCCCAACAGGCTTAGTCGTTACCAGTCAAGATGAAAAATCACAGTTAAAAAATAAAAATCAGGCTATGAGAATTTTACGATCACGTTTATTAAAAACGAGACAAGATGAAGCTGCTGCTGAGAGAGCAAAAGATAGAAAAGAACAAGTTGGTTCAGGAGAACGTTCTGACAAAATAAGAACTTATAACTATAAAGACAATAGAGTTTCAGATCATCGCATCAACCTGACAATTAAACGACTCGAGCAAGTCCTTGATGGTGACTTGGAAGACTTTGTAAATGCACTTATTGCAGACCATGAAACTGCACGTTTGGCTAATTTAGAAGAATAAAGTGAATATTAGAAACATACCAGAGCATGAATTAGCTCGTTTACGTGAAAAAGCAAAAGAAAGTAATGGTGCTTCTTCAGACAACGAACAAGACTACTCAACCCTACTAACAAGGAGACTCAATCATGAACCATTGCAATATATTGAAGAGTATGTACCGTTCTACACTATTCAGTTAAAAGTTGATCAGCGCTGCTTGATACCTAGGCCCGAAACGGAATATCTCATAGAACTCATTAAGGAGAATACAAATCCTTTAAAAAGTATATTAGATATCGGAACAGGTTCAGGATGCATTGCGTTAATGATGAAAGCTTTATATCCAAACATTGAGGTTACAGGTGCGGACATCTCTGAAGAAGCTCTAAGCATTGCCATTGAAAATGCACAACTTAACTCATTAGCTGTAAATTTTCTTCAATCAGATTTATTAGAAAATATTAAAACTGAAAATGTTGATCTAATTATCGCAAATCTCCCGTACATACCGGAAAATACTCTTGAGAGTTTAGATAAGGAAGTTATAGATTACGAACCCTTAATTGCATTAAACGGAGGAGTAGATGGATTAGAAATCATTTCTAGGCTCATTAACCAAATTGAAGATAGAGATATCAGTGATTTGACACTGTGTCTTGAAATTGACTCTACAAAATCCTCTCAAACTTTAGATTTATTATCAGATTGGAAAGATGTAAAGTTATTTAAAGACTTAGCTGAAAAGGATAGATATGTTTTTGCAACTAAATGATTTAAATGTAGCAGTCCAAAAAATTGAGGATAATCAGATTGTTGGGATTCCAACAGAAACCGTTTATGGGATTGGAGTAAATCCTTACTCACAGAATGCTGTTGACAACTTATTTAAAATAAAAGAGAGGGAAGATGATAAGCCCATCTCATTACTCATACACTCTTTTACAGAACTACATAAATTAAATGTAAAAACAGAAATACCAGAAGTTGTCGAATTATATTGGCCAGGCCCTTTAACAATAGTTGTTGAAATAAATGATGCATTTCCAGTTGGTATTGGGACTTCAAATCCCAACTCAGTTGGAATTAGGGTACCGGAGAATCCATTAGCAATTGAACTTCTTAAAATGACAGGGCCTCTTGCAGTTACAAGTGCAAATATATCTGGTACAGATGAAGCAAATAACCATATCGAGGCTGAACAAATATTTGGTAACGCTGTTTCTGCATACCTAGAAGGAGATGCTCTTCATGGAGATGGGTCAACAGTCGTAGACCTTAGAGTAGACGGTGGAAAAATTTTAAGGCAGGGCCCATTAAGGTGGCCACCAAGTTACTGTTAAGATATGAATATGGATATAAATGGAGCTTCACAAAAAAATTTATCTGACACAGATCAAGAAATTTCAGATTTAATAACACAAGACTTAAATAGACAAAATTCTCATATACATCTAATTGCTTCTGAAAACTTTGCCTCTCGTGCGGTAATGGAGGCATCTGGTTCTATCTTGACTAATAAATATTCTGAAGGCTTTCCCGGCAGAAGATATTATGAAGGATGCGAAACTATCGATGAAATAGAACAGTTGGCGATAGATAGAGCTTGTGAGCTTTTTGAGGCAGATCACGCTAATGTTCAACCTCATTCTGGTTCTTCAGCAAATATGGCTGTCTATCTGCAACTATTAAATGCTGGTGATACTGTCATGGGCATGAACCTAGATCAGGGAGGCCATCTAACGCATGGATCCCCCGTTAACTTTTCAGGTCGTATGTATGATTTTGTTGGTTATGGATTAAATAAAGAATCAGAACTAATTGATATGGAAGAAGTTGAGAAACTAGCAAATCAACATAAACCAAAACTATTGATAGCTGGCTATTCCTCATATTCTCAAAATCTCGACTTTAAGGCTTTCAGGGAAATAGCAGATTCGATAGGAGCATATTTTATGGTTGATGCAGCCCATTTTATTGGTTTAGTTGCTGGTAAAGTTGTAGATAATCCAATGGAGTACGCTGATGTTGTTACAGCAACTACTCACAAAGCTCTCAGAGGCCCAAGGGGCGGATTAATTCTCTCTAAAGAAGAATTCGCAAAAGATGTAGACAAAAATATTTTTCCGGGTGCTCAAGGTGGTGCCATAAATAATCAGATAGCGGCTAAGGCCGTTTGTTTTAAGGAAGCTCTATCAGATGACTTTAAAGCTTACGCTCAACAAATTTTAGTTAACGCTAAAGCACTTGCTGATTCATTCATGAATGAAGGACTCAGAGTAGTAAGTGGAGGTACTTCTAATCACATCGTATTAGTTGACACACAAAGTATTGACGAGGAGCTCACCGGAAAAGAAGCAGGTATCTTATTAAATGATATGGGGATAACATTAAATAGGAATGCAATCCCATTTGACACAAGGTCACCTTTTATCACTTCTGGTATACGTATGGGAACTCCAGCGGTCACAACCTGTGGAATGAAGGAAGAGCAGTTAACAGAAGTTGGTTCATTAATTTCTAACATACTCAAGAGTAGAAATGATGAAAAAAAATTAGTAGATTTAAAAGCTCAGGTAAGCGATCTGGCGTTAGCACATCAACCGTATGCCTAAGAAAAATATTCTTAATCTTCAAGATTTTGGTCCAGTAAGTTCCTTTTCAACCTCAATCATAAGTGGCCTACTTATTGGTTTGTTAATTCAATACTATATTGGCTACGAACCTGTTCCGGTGATAGTTTTCGTCTTGATAGGAATATATGATGGTTCAAGACGAATGTGGCAAATATCAAAGAAACTAGAGGGTGAGTAATGAATGTTGAATTAATTCTTGCTACACGAATGCTTAAACGATCTTTACCAATATATACACTTGTTCCATTGTTGTTTTTAATAAAGTCAACAGAGTCAATGATTACTTCACTCATATCTGGTTTGATTGTGGCGTCAGGTTTTTATCTAGGTGCATTCCTCATGTCTTTTGCTGCAAATATATCCTTAAATTTTTACTATTTCTCTGCTTTATTCGGTTATGTGGCGAGATTAATCTATATATTTGGGTTTCTCATATTATTTAGGAGCTTATATCCTATTGATGAAATGGCAATGTCGCTGACAGTGCCCATTGTTTTTTTAAGTATGTTATTTTTAGAAATGGCTATTGATATAAAGAGAAAAGACACAGATTTAGAGTTGGCAAAAGATAACA
>CAXHFF010000046.1:0-6408 GCA_964016255.1 uncultured Acidimicrobiaceae bacterium | reverse complement strand
ACGCCTGTGTCATCATCTTTTGAAAAAGCATCGATATTGAAACTGTTAAGAGTTTTGATGATAGTCTCTTCTAGGCTCCTCACAAAAGGAATAACTTTTTTTGGATCATGAAGTCTTATTATTGGATAGCCAATTAATTGACCTTTGCCATGAAAAGTTACGTCCCCACCACGATCAGTTTCAAAAAATTCAATTCCTTTTTCTTGCAGCTCACTGCTATTAAAAAGTAGATTATTTGGATCACCTGTTCTGCCTATTGTGATTACATTATTATGTTCTAACAGTAGTAAATAATCATACGGATTATATTCCTCCGAAACAGATTCTTTAAGGCCTTTCTGAAGAATAAGAGCTTCAGAGTATGGAAGGTTTCCAAGCCATCTTACATTTAGTTTTCTCAATTTAAATCATCTGCCCAGGGGTGGTTCTCTAATTTATCTTTAATGCTATTTAGAAACAATAAAGCCGTTGACCCATCAAAAACCCTGTGGTCCCATGTAAGACTTAATACTCCTGTATTTCTTATAGCAATTGAATCAGTACCATCTGCAGACGTAACTACAACAGGCTTTTTCTTAATAGATTCTGTGGAGAGTATTGCAACATTTGGTTGATTAATTATTGGTGAGGTGATGAATGAATTAAATGAGCCGTTATTTGATATTGTAAACGTGCTCCCTGTCACGTCTTCAAGGCCATATTCTTTATTTCTAAGAAGTGTAGAAACTTCAGTAATTTTTCTTGCTAGCCCCCGTAAGTTAAAGGAGTCTGAATCCTTGAGCGTTCCAACTAGTAATCCTTCTCTGTTCAAGTCAACTGCTATTCCTAAATTAATAAAGTCGTGTAATTCGTGAACATTCTGAGCAAGATCAAATGAGCTATTTACTACAGGAAACTCTCTTAATGCATTAATAGTTGCTACTGAAATAAAGGGTAAAAATGTTAAAGAAAATCCTTCTTTTTGTTTAAATTCAGCTTTTATTTTATTTCTTAAAATTGCAATATTTTCATAGTCAACCTCAACGGAAGTCATCACATGCGCTGAAGTTTGTTTTGATAGAATCATGTTTTCAGCAATTCTTTTTCTAAGTCTTGGAATAGAGCCTGAAGATATTTCTTTTTGCTTTTTAGCTTCCTGAGGGACAACCTTTTCTTCTTGTACCTTTGCTTCAGGAACTTCCGATCCGTGTTCAGAATTTAATAAATTTTCAATATCTTTACGTGTAATACGGTTATTTTTTCCAGTTCCTGTAACTTGTGTTAAGTCAATATTGTTATCACTCGCAAGCTTTCTGACAATCGGGGAAAGCTTCACATCTTTAGATGCTTCTTTCGGCACTTCAGATTTAGGGGTCTCTTCCCTTACTACAGGTGTATCTTCCTCGATTTCTTTTTCTACAACTTCCTCAATAATTTCTGGTTTTTCATCTTCTGAGGGGGCCTCTCCCCCCAGTTCCATTAACGCAACCCCTACCTCAACTGTTTCACCTTCATCAACTAGCAATGATGTCACTTTTCCCGAAAATGGAGAGGGGACTTCTGTGTCTACTTTATCAGTTGAAATTTCAAGTATTGGATCATCTTCCTTAACTTCATCTCCAACTGCAACAAGCCATCTTAAGATTGTTCCTTCTGTTACAGTCTCCCCTAACTGAGGCATTTTTACAATTTCACCCATAGTTCTATTGTAATTCTTTAATAGCTTTTACAACATTTTCTGTACTAGGAATAAAGTTATCTTCTAAGACTGGAGCAAATGGTATATGTGTGTTCGGAGATGTTACTTTCAAAATTGGATTGTCTAACGTCCAAAACCCTTTATCTGCTACAAAAGAAGATATCTCTGAAGCAATCGATGAAAATGGAACATCTTCTTGCAGGATTACTAGATTTGATGTTTTTTCAACTGATTTTAGAATCGTCTCTTCATCTATTGGAAATATGCTTCTTAAGTCAATAACTTCAACAGAAATGTCTTCATTATTTAGGGTTGCTGCTGCTTCAAGAGCTGTTGGAACCATTCCAGACCAAGCTACTAAAGTTACATCAGAACCCTCTTTAACAATGTTTGCCTTGCCAATTTCAACTTCGTATAGGCCGATTGGCACTTCCATTTTTAGATCGGGTTTTCTGTATAACTTCTTGTGTTCTAAAAACATTACTGGATTTGGATCATTAATTGATGCAATAAGTAATCCTTTAGCATCGTATGGGTTAGCTGGTGCAACTACTTTTATTCCTGGATGATGGGCTAAAAGTGATTCTGGGCTAATTGAATGAAAAGGACCTGACCTTGTACCAGCTCCTGTTGGTCCCCTTACAACCATAGGCACAGGTTTCCCAGCTTTCCAAAAATATTTCGCAGCCTCAGTTGTAATTTGATCAAGCGCTGGATAAAGAAAATCAAAAAACTGAAGTTCGACGATAGGAATTTTACCATACAAGGCTGCTCCAACTGCAGCGCCCATAAATGCGCCCTCTGAAATTGGAGTATCTAGAACCCTACCTGAGCCATATTTTTCATGAAGACCCTTAGTAGCTTTGAAAGCGCCCTCAAAAGCTCCTATATCTTCACCCATCATGAATACATCTTTATTATTTCCCATAGCCTCATCGAGACCATTAGTAATTGCTTCAATGAAATTCATAGTTTTAGTATCTGAACCATCATTTTTAGGTACAGGGATAGTTCTAGTTGCAAAAATATCCTGGATTTCCTCTTCAGGATTTGGGTCATCTTCATTTTTGGCCCATTCTAAAGTTTCTCTAACTTCTGCTTCAATTTCTTCAGCAAGGGTTGTAAAGTCATCTTCCGTAAAAAGACCTTCTCTTGTTAGGGAGTCTTCAAATCGTATAATAGGATCTCTGTCCATCCAGAACTCTCTGACTTCATCTCCAACATATTCAGCAGGATCATGGCCAGCATGCCCATAATGTCTGAAAGTTACAAGCTCTATAAGTGTAGGACCTCCGCCTGAACTAGCTTTATCACGTGCTTTATGCATTGAATTAATAACTTCATAAATATTATTTCCATCAATGATTACAGATTCAATTCCATAGCCAAGACCTCTATCTGCTACATTCGGTGTTCCAAACTCTGTTTCGTTGGGTGACGAGTAAGCAAATTGATTATTTTGAACAGTAAAAATAATGGGAAGATTATGAACGCCAGCCATATTTATGCTTTCATGCCAGGTACCTGTGGCAGTCGCTCCTTCTCCACAATTTGCAACTGCAACAACGTTATTTTCTTCAAGTTGAGCAGTTAGTGCCACACCAACAGCAACTGGTGCTGAATCAGGTAATGGAGAAACTACCATTAATGTTCCCTTGTCGACGACACCAAAATGGCTATTTCCATCTCTCCCTTTAGATGGACCATCTTTCTTTCCGTAAAAATTTAATGCAATTTCCTTTAGAGTTATCCCTCTTTTTATTTGAACTCCAAGATCTCTGTGTGTTCCCCCAAAGACATCTTGAGCTTCCATACCTGCTGCGATACCTGCCATAGAAGCCTCCTGGCCTATACCCGGATATACTGCACCTGAAAGCTGTCCACCTTTATACAGTTTTAGTAATCTATCTTCAAGAATCCTCTGAGTCTTCATTGACTTATAAATATCCCACAACTCATCTTTTGATAAAGATAATGAGTGTCCTTGTCTATCAATCTTTTTTATTTCCATTAGTGGAGTCCCTTCCCGTTTAAAGATAATAACGATTCTCCTACAGCTTCACTTAAAGTTGGATGGGCATGTATAAACTCAGCTGCATCTTCAGGAAGTGCCTCCCACCCTACCATGTACATTAGTTCATGAATCATTTCTCCAGCACTTGGACCGCATATGCTCGCACCAACTATTGGGCCATCTTTTTTAGCATAGACTTTAACCAATCCTTGATTTTGATTTAGAATCATAGCTCTTCCAATTCCTGCGAAGCTATGCTGGGCTTGGTTCATATCTATTTCTTTTAACTTTGCTTTATCAGAATTTAAACCAACCTCAGCAACCTCAGGGTTGGTATATACCACATAAGGTATTGCAGAATAATTAATTGGACTGGCTTTACCAGTAGCCATAAAACTAACTGCTGACATTGCTTCTGCAAAAGCTACATGTGCCAGTTGAGGAGAGTTGCTAATAATATCTCCGGCAGCAAAAACTGTTTCAGTACCTACTAGCTGCATTGTTTCTAAGTTGACATTTAATAAACCATTTATTGTGTCCACAGAAATATCTTCTAAACCTATATTTTCAGTGAGGGGACTTCTGCCAATAGCTACTAAAATTGTCTCAAATTTTTCTTTTTCTCCATCTGAGAAAGTGACTTCCTTATCCTTAACATCTTCAATCGAAGTACCCATCTTGAATGTAACTCCCCTTTTGGTAAGTTGTTTTCTCAACTCTCCAGAAGTTCTTTTATCAAGGCCAGGTAGAATTTCTTTTTCAAGTTCAACTACAGTAACTTTTGATCCAAGATCAATTAATATACTTGCAAATTCACAACCTATAGCTCCTGCACCGACAATGCAGACATCTTTTGGTGGCTCTTCCCAATTTAAAGCTGTGTCTGAATTTATTATGAAGTCATCGTCAAATTTTAAACTTGGTAACTCTCTTGGCTTGGAACCTGTTGCTAGGAGTATATAATCGCTTTCAACTCTCTCTTCTGAGCCATCTTCTTTTTTGACAAGCACAGATTTTTCATTCTGTATTTTTCCCCATCCATTTATAACATTTACCTTTTTACTTTTTAGCAACATGCCAATTCCACTGACTAATTTAGAAACAATATCTTGTCTTTTTAAAGCTGCTTTATTCCAATCCATTTCTGAAGTTTTAATTTGAATCCCATATTCAGAGGCATTATTAATTTCATGGTTGAGTTCAGCAAGATGTAGCCAATATTTTGCTGGTATACATCCCCTGTTTAAGCAGGTTCCTCCAAGAATATCAGACTCAATAAGTGTTACTTCAAGGTCAAAATTATTTGCATAAAGAGCAGCTGCATATCCAGCTGGACCTCCGCCAATAATGGTTAATTTTTTCAAATTACCTCTTTCTGGATAGGGTTTCTATCCAATCGAGATAATAACTATACTTTTTTAGGGGTTACCTCTAAAAGTAGTCAAAGTTATTGTCACTATTAAATCTACTAAAAAAGAATACATTTACCAACTTAAGATACTCCATTAATTAGATAAAATATACATATGCAAACCAGGTTCTTAATAATCTCATCACTGTTGACTGGATTACTGATTCTTGTATCCTTTGGAGTTTGGTTAATAACAAACTAATATGAACAGTTTTGAAATGCCTGAAGGGATTTATCATATCCCTCTCAGACTTCCTTGGAGTTCCCCAAGTAATGTAAATGTATATCTTATTGAGGAAAATGATGGATATATCATGATTGATTGTGGGGTTGATGGTTCCGAATATCTAGATTTACTAAAAAGTCACTTAGTTGAAATCGGTATTGATTTTAGTGACATCAAATTACTTATTGGTACTCATATGCATATAGATCATATTGGATTGTCGGGAACCTTAAGAGAGTTTGATATACCCTTTGCTCTTTATGAGAATAGTGTTGATTATCTTGATGAATACAATAACTGGTCAATAAGGTTCGCTGATTTAATAGCTATGGCAAAAAAAGAAAGTGCTCCTCTAACTTTCATTGATGATCTTAAATCAATTACGACGCCTCTTTATGCTGGAAAGTTGACACAGCCAGATATACTTCTTTCAGAAGGAAGAATAAAGTCAATTAAAAGAAATTTGAATGTCATCTTCACACCGGGTCACGATTACAGTGAAATATCTATACACGATGAATACTCCAAAATCATATTTTCAGGTGACCATATTTTGCCAAAAATAACACCTTTCATCCCAGTTCAAAATGAGAAGAGTAACCTTCTTAAAGAATTTATTAATTCTTTAGATAAAGTACATGCAATTGACCATGACATTATTGCTCCAGGTCATGGAAATATAATTTCGACGCCTCATAAAAGAATTGAGCAAATGAAACTTCATCATCAAAGAAGATCTGAAAGAATTTTAGGATTTTTGAAAAGTGAAAATTTAACTGGTTGGGAGATTACTAATATGGTGTTCCCTAGAAATCTTGACAGTCTAAATCTGAGACTTGCATTTCAAGAAACTTTAGCACACTTACATCTTCTTGAGTCTAAAGATGCAGTCTTACGAAAAAGTTCAAAAGGAGTAAATAAGTGGGCTCTTTTAGATTAGAGGGGCTTATAACCTCTATTCATGGCCTCATCCAGTGAATCTGGAGAAAAAGATTGAATTTTATTATTCTTTAACATTTCCTTTTCTTCAAAAAGAATTTCAAGTGTTTTAAACTGTTCTTCATTGTCGAAATCATAAA
>CAXHFF010000045.1:0-6452 GCA_964016255.1 uncultured Acidimicrobiaceae bacterium | reverse complement strand
GAGATCGGTTGTTGTCTCGTGGGCTCGGAGATGTGTATAAGAGACAGACGCATCACCGGTGATAAATACGTCTGTTTTTCCTAATATTTCATCTAAAAATTGTGTACCTGAACCTGGTACAAAAGCAATTTTTTCAATATTATTTAGTTTATGATAATGGCTGTTTGTTCTTACAATTTTTGTGGAAAGTTCATTTTCTACAAGCGCGCTTAGAGAATTTGCATCATGATTTTTAATGCTACCGATTTTTCCTACTCCTTTTCCTGGTGAGGTCTCTCCAAAAATTTGAACATCTGTTAGGTTAAAAATTTTAGTTAAAGTGTCACCATTTCCACCTATGCAAACATCTTGAGCGGTGTGTATCGATATGACATTTATATTTTCTTTGTAATACTCAAGAGATAGCTTTGAAAGCATTAGATCTTCATTTAGATCATCAAATTTTTTATATGTTGCTGGATGGTATGAAATGACTGTATTTATATTATTTTCTTTACAGTAATCAAGAGTAGATTTTTCTAAATCATGACTAACAACGATTCCAGAAACATCGTTTGTCCCAGATCCAATAAGTAAACCTACTTTGTCATCATCAAATGCGTCCTCAAAAGGACAGATTTTGTCAACTACCTCGAGTAAATCAAATACTTTCACTCAATTAATAGTAATAACTAAATCTATAAAGATTTAGCAGTTTTTTTATTATGATAATTTGCCCACAAAACAAGTAGCGTAGGGAGAATTAAAATTGAGGCAACTAAAGCGAAGCCTATAGAAACTAATACAACTTGTCCCATCTGTTGAAATGGTTTAAGTGTTGAGGTAGTTAAAATTCCAAAACCCGCCATAGTTGTAAATGCAGAACCAAATAATGATCCTCCAGTCGTCTTAAGGGTTGTAGTTATAGCAGAAACTGGATTTGAATCGTTGCTTAATGCTTCTCTAAATCTATTTGTAACGTGTATAACAAATGGAACTCCAATACCAATAGCTATTCCAGTTAATGTGGCAGTGACGGGGTTTAATGGTATATCTAGAAGATTCATCCCTAAATATGTTCCCATAACTATTGCAATAACTGGAAAAATAGTAACGACACCTAGGAAAGGTCTTTTTAAATCAATCCAGTAATAGATAATTAGAAAAAACATTGATGAAAGTATTGCAAAGATAAGAGATTGAAATTGTGAAGCTGAAATTAAGTCACTAACACTATTTGTTACAATGCTGTCGTTCGTTGCCGCAACATCAACTCCAAGATCTATAACAGGCTGAAAAGCTGTATAAATATCTTCTGTTAACTGCCTTGAACCCTCAGATCCAGCTGAAGTTGTAATCTTAATCTGCTGGGCAGTAAATACTTCATTATCATCTAGGTACAAAGTACCACCAAAGGTTGCAGGGTCCATGGTGATAAGTGATTTATATAAACCATCAACATCACCATTAGCTGAAATCTTTAATGCACTTAAGCCTTCACCAGACATAAGTTCAACACCATACGACATTAGTCCTGAGATGAGCTCCATGTTTGGAGCTTGAGGTGGAGTTCCTGGTATTGCTTCTTGTGGAGCAAGCATTGCGCCTAATGAAGCAATAACTGACTCATTAGCAACATTTTCACCAAACACTACAATATTCTCTGCATCAGCCAAATCGTTGATGGCAACAATAATTGCATTATGAATTTCAGGTGTAGCTAAATCTTGGCCTTCTAATAAAACAGTTGTAGTCTCCCCGAAACCTCCACCAAACTCATCAGTTAAGACTGAAAGTGTGGCTACTACTGGATCATCCTCTGGTAAAAAATCTGTAAAGTTAAATACTGTATCTAAGTTTGAAAAACTAACGTATCCATAGCTTGAAACCCCTACTAGCAAAGCAATACTTATTACTTTTAGTTTTCGTGGAATTATTGAACTCGCGCCAGCTACTTTATTTAAAACACTTTCACCAGATGAAGAGAACGCTTCTCTACTTATAGATTCTTTTGTTTCAGCCCTTTTATCTAATAATGATCTTATTGCAGGTACAAAAGTCATAACTAATAGAAGTGCAAAAAGAATACCGAAAGATACGGTTATTCCAAAATCTTTAAATTCTGGTAAAGGTGAAACAACGTTAGAAAGAAAGCCAACTATTGTAGCTAATGTTGCTAGTGTCAAAGCAATTCCAACAGAGCTAAGGGTATTAGTTGTAGATTCTTTAACAGATGCTCCATCACCTAATTCTTCTCTATAGCGTCCAGTGAAGTGAATTGCATAATCCACGCCTAAGCCAATTAATAAGATAGGGGCAATTTGTGAAATTTGATTTGGAGCACCGATTACATTTAAAAAGCCAGGACCTAAAAGAGCGCCCATGCCTTGCATCCAACCAATTGAAAGAAGTATCGTTCCAAGACTTAAAAGTAAATCACTAATAGTTCTTCTTGATGACTTAAAAAAACCATATCCTTTTCTAGGTCTTATAAAGAAAATATAAGCTAATACACCCAAAATAATTAAGAAAGCTTTACCAAATAAGACACCAATTTCTTCTAAGAAATCATCGCCATCGTTTCCTAATAATAAACCAAAGGAAAAGCCACTAACTTTAATTGATTCGTAGTTGCTGCCTATCTCATTAAGTTCTTCGCTTAACTGAACTTCCATCCGTGGTTGTTCTATGAATGCCCCATCACTACCACCAAAATCTTCTGCAATTCTTGCAGAATCTATTGTAATTATTGCTAGACCAGCAGTAGAAGTTACATTTTCAGAATCGTAGTTTTCTGATAGCAATGCGGATGCAAAAGCTTGAAATTCAGGCGGCATTTGTGCAGAGGCACCTTTATATGCCTGTTTAAATTGTTCGTCATTCATTTGATCAATATTAAACATAGGGTTGAAAGCTCTAGCGAAATCAATAGGTCCAAAAAAGCCTTGCACTGCACCTTGTCCCGGCTGGCTGATTAGATATTTTGAAATTTCACTCTGCGCGACTACCTGTTGAATTTCGAGCCATGCTTTATAGCCATCAACTGTTAGAACATCATCTCCTGTCATAATTACTTGAAAAACACTTTGTCCACCAGAAGATGCAAAATAGTCACCTAATTTAGATTGTGCTTGAATTTCAGGGGTATCAAGTTCTCCCCCAAAGCTAGTACTTAATTCTTCTGCTTGGGTCGCCATGTAGCCAAAAAAACCTGTGAGGAGTAGAACAACTAAAATAGTTATTACTGGACGTTTAGTTGCAGCTGAACTGAAAAAGTTAGTAAGGAATTTCATTTAAATTTCTCCATATTTTTTAAAACTTAAAACATACTAATGAAACTGTTGTTTAATAAGTAACTTAGATATTAAATCTTTGTTAATTTCGGCAAGATTAGAAGATAGATTTCATTACTGAAAAATACATATCATGTATGATAATTTTATGAAAAAATATTTTTGGTCATTATTCCTAATTCTCCTAATGACGCCATCCGTCGCTAATGCACATGAGCAGGTGAGAGAAAGTAAAAAAAATAGAATAGATAACTATGAAACCATCACCATTTCTCAGTCAGGTAGTTTATTTTACAGTGTGACAAATGAAATAATTACGAGTGTTGCAAATGTTGGTGCCAATTTAAGTTTTATTGGTAGAGCAAATGTTGGAATGGAAAAAATACTTGATTACTCAGGTAAGGAAAAGCTGACTACTAAGACTGATTACCTATATAGTATCTCAATAAAAACAGTTGAGAAAGATTTCGCAGACTATATCTACTCGGATAATATATCGTCAAAGATAAAGACAGATCTAATTATCATTTCTGAATTAACTGCAAATTTGTACTCTATTCAAATAGGTGATGTTATGCATTTAATTGGGATGAATGGCGAACCAGTTGAAATAGTTGTGGGAGACATAGTTCCTGATGCAGAACTGGGATGGTTTGAAGGAGTTGTAAATAAAGAATTGGGTTTTAAACTCGGAATTTATAGAAATATCCAAGCAATAATATGGGATGATAAGATTACTGAAAATCATTTGATAGAAATCTATAGAAATATCAAATATAAAAAAGTAAGGGTATCAGATAAAAACTCAACACCAAATAAAAATTGGGTACTTCCCACTGCTCTTGTGAAAGAAAAATTCGGAGATTTTCAGATTAAAGAAAAAGATGGCACATGGATTATTACAGAACCTGCCTGGAGAGAAGCAAATATTGAACGCCTTGAAATGCCTATTATTGGACGAACAACATGTCATAAATTAATGTGGGAACCTCTAAGGGGTGTATTAAATCAAATTGAAGCTGAAGGTCTTGGATACACTCTTTCAAAAGAAGAGTTTAGAACTTCTGGAGGATGTTATGCACCTAGAAGAATTTCTCGATTTGATGCTGGTGGATCTATATCTAGACATGCTTGGGGAATCGCTATAGACATTAATACAAAGTCTGGATATCACCCGCGGGTTGTAGAAATATTTAATTCTTGGGGATTTGCATGGGGTGGAACTTGGACATCTCCTGATGAAATGCACTTTGAACTAAGAAACCTTTCAGCCAGTATTTCTAAGTCCGGCGGCTAATCCATTAACAGTTAGGAGCAAGGCTGTTCTTTCTTCTTCAGTAATATCTTTATCTGAAAGTTTTTTCATTAGGAGTATTTGTATTAATGAAAGGGGGTCTAAGTAAGCATTTCTAACTTTCAATGTATTCTTCAAAATAGGATTATCATCCAATAATTCAGAGTTTTTAGTGACAAGCTTTAATGCTCTCTTGATTTTTTTTGATTCTTTATCTATTTCTTTAAAAATGTATTTATATTCGTCATCAAGAAGTTGATTGACATACATTTTTGAAATTAGTAAATCTGACTTGACCAAAGTCATTTCAATATTACTAATTAAATTTTGTAAAAAAGAAGAATTTTTGTAAGTTTTTTGGACGGTTTTTAAACCATTTTTATCAATACTATCAAGTAAAGCTGTTCCAGCTCCATACCAACCCGTTAGAGTGTGACGTGTCTGTGCCCAACCAAAAACCCAAGGAATAGCTCTATAGCTTTCTATCGTGCTCTCAGAGGTCCTTTTAGATGGCCTAGAACCAATGTTTAGAGTTGATAAAAGTTTTACAGGAGTTACCTTCTCAAAATAGATCATTAGATTATCATCTGATATTAATTTTTGATATTTTTTAAATGATATATTTGAAAGTTCTTCAATAAGTGCATCCTCTATTTTATTATTTGTCAACGAAGTTGAACTAGCCGATAGAAAGGCCTCTATACCAAGTGTTAAGTTTTCTTTTGCTAAATTAGCTGTAGAATATTTATCCGAAATGACTTCTCCCTGCTCGGTATATCTTATTTGATTAGAGATAGTCCCTTTGGGTTGTGACAAAATAGAATTGTATGTTGGACCACCACCTCTGCTAATAGTCCCTCCCCTTCCATGAAAGAATACGATATTACATTTATGTTTTTTACCTTCCTTAAATAGTGAAATTTGTGCTTTATAGACATTCCATTGAGAAGATACTATTCCTCCATCTTTATTTGAATCTGAGTATCCAAGCATGATTTCCTGGGTTGAATTTTGATTTTTAGTTATGTGTTCTTTGTAGGCTTTGTTTGATAAAAGATTTTCTAAAAATGAGGATGAATTTTGTAAATCTTCGATCTCTTCAAGCAAGGGTACAATCATTGGTATATCTTTTTGTGATTTGATATTTTTTTTGCATATATTAAATAAATTTAATATATCAGAGTCACTTTTAGTCATTGATAGTATTAGAGAATTTATAACAGTGCTACCATAAATTTTCTTCCATTCACTGATTGAACTAAGAACTTTTATTAATTCTGAATATTGTTTGGTATATTTTTTTTGATTATTTATAACTTTGGAGTTTTCTCTAATATCTAAAGTAACCCCATGAAATTGAAAGACTTCTACATAATCAAGAAAGTCTGAAAAACTATAATTTGCATCATTAATATCCAGCGCAGTTCTTAGTGAGTCATCAAGTAGCTGCATATCTTTATAAAATTCATCATATGATTTATAACCAAGTTTGTTTACTTGGAAATTTTCCAATCGATGAAATACTAACGAAAGAAATATACGAAAGGGTTCATCAAAATTTACTTTTGCATAATGGGTATATTCCTTCGTGAGAATCTTGCTATATTCTTCTATTCTTGTTTTTAATTTTTTTGGAATCTTAATATAGCTAGTTGAAAAACTGAACTCTTCAGAAAATTCTTTAATCTTTTGCATATAAATACTGATAATTTGTTTGGAATATATTTTTAATGATTCTTCTGTTATCTTTTTTGTAACATAAGGATTTCCATCCCTATCCCCTCCGACCCAAGAACCTAGAGAAAGTACTGCCCTTTGGTTTTGTTGAGGGATTGCTTTATCTTTATTAATCTCAATAAAGACATCACTATAAATAATGTCTAGGT
>CAXHFF010000044.1:0-6485 GCA_964016255.1 uncultured Acidimicrobiaceae bacterium | reverse complement strand
TGGATAACGAGACTGCAAATAATTTAATCTCAGCATTTCTTTCTGCAAACTTCAGTAAAGAAGATAGATATTTAAGAAGAATTAATAAACTAACTAACTAACTAATTGATTACAAGTAGATTCTTACCTTCAAATGTCTTTGTACCATTCACATAGCTAAAGTACTTTCGACATTCACAAGACTGGTATTCAATATCTATAGGGTAAAATTCTCTTTTTGCATTTGGCCAATATTCTTTTTGTAAAGACATCATTTTAGTCGCCACATCTTGATGACTGTCCAATCCGAGATAATCTTCCAATCTATCAAGATAAGGCTGGGCGCCTATTCCAGTTGGAACTTCCGAAGACATGGGAATCACATCATTTCTAAACCATGCAATGTCTATTAGTGCCATAAATATCGGGAAATCATTTTCCATTCGAAATAACTTATTTATATCGTTTGTTGCGGTTATAACATTTTGGTTTGAATCTAATATAATATTCACGAGTTCATTTTTTATTTCATAAAAAAGAGTTGTTGCAGTATCTATCCTAGAGAAATGATTGTCATTCCACATCACATCTTGGACTGGGTAAGCATTATAATTTTCCCACTGCTCTAACTCCACAAGTTTACTTTTGAGTTTCTTAGGATCGGACAAATCTTCATAACTCAACTCTTCAAGAGTGTCTTTTCTGTTACACCACCTTCCAAAAAATAAAGCTTGGATAAGTAATGGAAGGTCGTCTTTTAGAGGTTCAGCAAATTTTAATATAGATCTACTAACTTTATCATCTTCTCTAAAAACATTTAAAAATCTACCTTTTTGAAAGATTATATCATCGCTCCAAGGGAAATTTTCACCAGCCTCTCTTTTCACCCTTATATTCTCTCTTTCTTTGCAGTAGTCAAAAAAGCTTTTTACAGGATCTTCAATAACTAAGCCTTCAAGTGCTAGCTTATATTTATTTTCTGTCATTTAAATCATTACCTATTTTCCCTAAAGAAAGGAATTCCAATATTACTAGGAGAACCTGTTCTCCCTCCTTTATATATTGTTAATAGTACTAAAACAATTATCGTGATTATGTAAGGTGTGATTTTAATAATGTAAGGACTAATTTCAAATCCATACGTTTGCAATCTCGGGACAAGAGCTTCCAAAAAGCCGAATAAAAGAGCACCGAGAGCTGTTCTGTATGGCTTCCATCCACCAAATATTACTAGCGCTAAAGCAATCCATCCCCTACCAGAAGTCATATTGTCGGTCCAGTAGGGTACATAACTGAGTGTGAGATAAGCTCCAGCCAAACCTGCAAAACCACCTCCAACACATGTTGCTATGAACTGAGTTTTGATAACATTTAATCCCATTGAGTCAGCTGCTCGTGAATCTTCCCCAACAGCTTCAAGTCTTCTACCAAACATAGTTTTTTTTAATAAATAAGCAGTCGCAATCATAAGGAGAATTGCTAAAAAGAATATATAACTTTGACTTAGTAAAACCTCTACCAATGTTGAGGGATTTTCTATTTCTCTTAAACTCCTAATTTTTACAGGTAGTTTTTTACCTATATAATTCTTTCCCATAAGAGCTGATAAAGAAAGTCCTAAAATTGTAAGAATTAAACCAGAAACAGTTTGATCCTGTTTAAGTATGACGGTGACAAATGCATGCAGTGAAGCAAACAGGGCCGCAGAAAAAATTCCAATAAATATTGAAAGAAAAAGATTTCCGGTATTCACTGCTGTCATAAAACCAGTTACTGCTCCAATCGAAATCATTCCCTCTACACCAAGGTTCAATATTCCTGATTTCTCAGTTATCAACTCACCAAGTGCAGCTATAAAAAGCAATGTAGCTGCTTGAAGAGTTGCATTCAAAAGTCCAATAAATTGAATATCAATCATTGTCATTAACTTTCAATATCTTATAAGAAAAAAAGAATTGAGCTATAAGGGCGCCAAATAAAGTAGTAGCTTGGATAATATCGGCAATATAGCTACTAACTCCTATAGTTTGAATTACAGAACCCCCAATAGTTAGTGCTCCAAATAAAGATCCCACTAAGAAAATTCCTAATGGTCGCATTCCAGTTATTGCAGCCACAATAATAGCTGTGTATCCAAAGCCTTGTGATAATCCTGTTGAAACTCTATGTGTCTGGCTCAATAATTCGACTCCACCTGCTAGCCCCGCTAATCCACCACCTATTAACATTGCGATAAATGCTTTCTGTTTAGCGTTAATGCCTGCATAAATTGCAGTCAATGCAGAACCTCCTGAAATTCTAAGCTCATAACCAAACACGGACTTTTCTTTTAGATAGTGAATTCCTAAGGTGCAAAGAAAACAAATTATGAAACCGTAGCTCAGCCTTCCAAAAATTGTAGGTAGATAAACTTCTTTCCCAACATATGTTGCGGCAGGAAAATTTAGAGAGTTCGGATCTTTCCAGGGACCGTTCACTAGATAAACTGTTAATCCAATGATTATATAGTTGAACAATAAAGTAGTAATTATTTCATTTACCCCAAATAATACTTTTGCGATTGCTGGTATAAAAATACATAAAGAACCACCAACAAATGATGAAAATAATAAAACAAGAATAGATAAGCTTGGATTTGAAATTTCTAGACTGATATAGATAAAGTTGAGAACGATTCCCCCCATAAATATTTGGCCTTCAGCTCCAATATTCCATAGTTTTACTGAATTTATTATTGAAATTCCGAGCCCTGCCAGTATTAACGGAGTTGCTTTATTCAGAGATGAACTAATACCTTTTAAACTACCTACAGATAGTTTTAACATTAATGAAAATACTTCAAACGGATTTTGGCCTTGAATTAATAGAATTAATGAACCGATTACTATACCAATGGAGAGACCAATTAAAAATGAATAAAAAGTGGAAAATTCATTAACTACAATTTTTTTTGATAATAAATATTTATTCAATTGAACCAGCCATTGCCAAACCAACGTTATTAATATTTGCATTATCTATGTCAAACTCTTTTACTATCTCTCCTTCATACAAGACTATTATTCGATCGCTCAACTTAAATAACTCATCTAGGTCTTCAGAAATTAGCATTATTGCTGCACCATTATCTCGTTGATTAATAATAAGTTCATGCAATGATTCAACAGCACTTACGTCTAATCCTCTTGTTGGTTGTGCTGCAATAATAACTTCTGGATTTGAAACAAGTTCTCTACCCATTAAAAGTTTCTGCATGTTTCCACCTGAAAGTGTAGAAACCTCTGCTCTTGGATCAGGTGCTTTAATTGAAAACTGTTTTATAAGCGTATTTAAATAATCTAACATCTTAGTACTAGACAAATGTGGTCCTAGCCTTGACTTAAAATAATCTTTCACAGCTGAATTATCAATTATTGATACGCCTGGTGCTAATCCAACTCCCAATCTATTTTCGGGAATATATGATAAATTAAGATTTTTCCTAGAACGTACACCTTGATTTGAGATGTTCTTTCCATTAACTATTACTTTTCCTTGGTAGTTTCTTTCAATTCCAGAGATAATATTTGCAAGTTCAACTTGGCCATTACCTGAAACTCCCGCGATTCCTAAAATCTCACCTGATTTTATCTTTAGTGAAATATCATTGAGAGTTGGAACATTTGAGTGTATATTTTCGAAATTTATATTTTCAAATTTAAGTTTATATTCGCCCTTCATATTTTCTTTATCTACTTTGGTTGTTTTAATTTCTCCCATCATTAAATTGATTAAATCTTTTTTTGTAACATCTTTTGTTTTTAAATCTTTAGCTACCATTTCTCCATCTTTTAATACAAAAATAGATTCAGTGAATTCTTGAATCTCTTTTAGTTTGTGTGTTATTAAAACAATAGTTTTATCATCTTGTTCAGAAAGTTTTTCTAGGGAGACTCTTAGTTGTGAAGTTTCTTGCGGAGTTAGTACAGCAGTGGGTTCATCTAGAAGCATAAATTTATTGTTATTACAAATTAGTTTCATAATTTCTATTTTTTGTTTTTCTCCGACGGAAAGTTTATTGATTGTCATTGAGGGATCTGCGGATAATGAGAAAATATCCGAGTATTTTTTAAAAGCATCTTCGAAATCATCTATATAAATATTTGATTTTGAAAGTGTTAAGTTGTCTTTAATACTGAAATTATCAATTAACCTAAATTCTTGATGGACCATCCCAATTCCAAGTTGTGCAGCATAATCAGGGTTTAATTTTTTTATTGTATTTCCATCAATTGTAATTTTTCCTGATTCTGGTTGATATATCCCAGATAAAATATTCATCAATGATGATTTCCCTGCACCATTTTCACCTAATAGCCCATGAATTTTTGACTTATAAAGATGAAAATCAACATTTTTGAGTGCTTTGGTATTGCCAAATGATTTAGAAATATTTGTAGCTTTAAGAATAATTTGGTTCATATGATTATTTATTACAGCGCCCTAATACTAAGAAAAGAGCGCTGTAAAAACTGTAAGTTATGGATTTACTGTTCCTATAACGTTACTAATAAATTCTTCTTCAACTATTTCAACTTCAAGAGTGCCGTCAATAATAGCATCAGTTTTTTCTCCAATTAATGTAGCTATATCAGATGGAACATCTGAAGAAAGGTCATAAAGTGAAACTAAACCTGTTTCCATACCTCCCCAATAACTTTCTGTACTGAAAGTACCATCAATTATTGATTCAACAATATCTACATAATATGGACCCCAATCCCAGACCGGGGCAGTTACAAATGCTTCTGGAGCAGAGTCTTTCCCATAAGCAGTGTTGTAAGATATCCATTTTGCTCCAGCAGCCTCAGCAGCTAAACCTGTAGCTGTTGAATCTTGATGTTGCGCAAGTACATCTGCACCTGTTTCAAGCAATGCGTTTGCAGCTTGTGTTTCTGCTTCTGGACCAAACCATGTGAAAGTCCAAACCACCTCAACAGTGGCATCTGGATTCACTTCATTTACTCCTGCAGCAAAAGCATTAATGCCTCGGATAACCTCTGGTATTGGGAAAGCAGCAACATAACCGATCTTGTTTGAATCAGTCATAGCTCCCGCAGCTAACCCTGAGAGATATCTTGGTTGATACATCTTTCCAAAGTAATTTGCAAAGTTTGTATCATTATTTAGATATCCTGAACAATGTAAGAAAATAACATCTGGATATTCCTCAGCCATTTCTGCCATCGCATCTATATAACCAAAAGTAGTTCCAAAGATAATATTGTAACCTTGTTCAATATATGCTTCTGCAACTGTTCTGAATTCTGTAGCATCTTCTGGTACTAGAGCTGTGTACTCTGTTTGAATACCAGTTTCCTCTACTAGATATTGTCGACCTACATCATGTGCTTGTGACCATCCACCATCGTCTGCCGGACCTACATACACAAATGCAGCTTTATATTCATCTACGGATGCGGCTCCACCGCATGCCATAGTAAGAATACTGATTAAGATTAGACCTACCGTCCATCTTCTACGCATCCTTACCTCCTTTTCATATTTTTAATTATAAACCAACCACAACTAAGGAATTAATTTTAGAGGTAAATATTAATCTAAATAAATGTCATGATGAATTTTAAATTTTGATAGAATAATTCATCATATGGAAAAATTAAATTATACGTGGGATCAGCAATTTAAAGATACGGAGACCATTTGTGCCCAAATAGAAAAAGACGAATTTCAACCCAACGTGATTGTCGGGATTAGCCGTGGAGGACTAATTCCTGGTGTCATGATGTCACACAAACTAAATGTTCCATTTAAACCTGTTCACGCATCCACAAGAGACTTTCCACATTGGGAGAATTATCTGCCAAGGCCAACTGATAAAAAAATATTAATTGTTGATGATATATGTGATAGTGGGGAAACATTTGAAAAGCTCTCTAATTATATAAAAGAAAATATAAATCACGAATGTGATGTTAGGTTTATGTCACTTTGGTGGAATAATGAAAGTGAATTTGAACCCCATTACTTTGTTAATGAAGTGGCAAAATTTACTAATCCAGTTTGGATAGAATTTGCACACGAAAATTGGTGGTTACAAGATTAGGAATTTTTAAGTTTTAAGGCGTAGTCCTTAATCATTTTTAACATATTAAAAGCCCCATTTCTTCTTGCTGGACTTAAAATTACACCAAGTTCAAATTCTTCCATTAGATCTAGCTCAGAGTTAACAATGTCATCAGGTGTTTCATCGGAGTATATTGATGCAATAAGAGTAACAAGTCCTTTTGCAATAAGAGCATCAGAGTCACTCATGAAGTAAACTTTTTCATCTTTTTCTTCTGGAATTAGCCACACCTGGCTTTGACAACCACTTACTTTAAAATTGTCGTTTCTTAGCTCTTCAGGAAAATTTGTATTATCTTTAGCTTGTTCAATTAAATACTGATACTTTTCTTGCGGGTTAGGAACTGTCTCTTATACACATCTGACGCTGCCGACGAGAA
>CAXHFF010000043.1:0-6500 GCA_964016255.1 uncultured Acidimicrobiaceae bacterium | reverse complement strand
GTGTGTTCTCGTCGGCAGCGTCAGATGTGTATAAGAGACAGGTATTAGATCATTATTAATTTCACTAAATACGGAAATCAGTTCTTGTTGATTGATTTCTAATAAATTTTGAAAATATTCATGCTCTACTGGGCCATCACTTACTAAAAGAACAGCGGAGATAATTTTTTTATTATTCATAATTTTTCTCAATAATAATATCTTTATTAATATTTGTTTGTTCAGCTTTTATGAAACCCCATCTAACTGCTTCTAGTAAAGCTAAGAAAAAAGCAACTGCTTCTTGCGATGAATCAACAGTAGAAAGTAGTTCTTCGAAGGTTGTATTTAACCTCTTATCTACTATTTTAAGTAAATCATCTATAGCAGCCTGTAAATCTGGAAGCTCCTTGTCTATATGTGAAAACCCTTGTGTTGTTTTATACCTATTAAAAACTTCAACAGAAATATCTTCAAATTTATTAATGTCAAGTTCGTAACGTATTTCAGGTTTTATGGATAAAGAATGTGTTTGATAGTATTTAAAAGCGGATATTTCCTTCTCGGTCTCCTTCACCTTAATAGCCATAGCTATACCCACTTCAGTGAAGGCTTTAAACTGAAGTAATCTTGCAAAAGCAAGATCTTTATCTTTTATTAGTTCAACTTCATCAAGCCAATCTACTTCTTCATCTTGTGGTAATAACCTTTTTGCTTTCAATTCAAAGAGTGAAGCTCCTAAGAGTACAAACTCAGCATAATTATCTATATCCTCTTTTAAGGACTTGCTTTGAAAGCTTTGAAAAATCATTGTAAGATTATCAGCGATTTGAGTTTCAGTATTTGAAGTATGCTCAACTAATAGTTGTTTAAGATTCTCTATTACTTGAACGTTGTCCATCAGTAGTCTGTTTTATCTAAAATTTGATGTCGACTATTTAATAAATCATTTTTGTAAAGGTCAATAACTACTTGAATATCATCAATGTTTTCCAAAACATTTAGACCAATCGCTTCATGATCAAGGTAATTTTTAGCTTTATGCGATGAAAGAACTTTCAATTCCGAAAATATTCTTAAAAACCATGAATAATGAGCTTTATTTTTGCCAATGTCATGAAGAAGTGATAATTTCAATAAATCTATGTCCTCAGTAAAATTTTTCGTTCTGTTCATCACCTCAATGGAATGATGTCGGTCAGCTTTATTCAGCAACCAATACTGTTTTATCAATTCTTGATTGTCTAGAGTTTCAGAGATTGTTAACTGATCGGTAATTGATAAATGCTTATAGAAAAGAAATCTTATTGCTCTTTTAGATTTTAAATAAATTTGAATCATGCTCTTGGATGGCTTTCGTTAAATACTTCACTTAAAAATTCTTTCGTTAACTTAGTATATATTTGTGTAGTGGATACGGAAGAGTGTCCAAGATATTCTTGAAGGGTTCTTAAATCACAACCAGCCTCAAGCATATGCGTAGCTGAACTATGTCTAAGTGTGTGGGGATGAACATTTATATTAATAGATGTTTGTAAAGCTGTAGATTTAATTAATCTAAAAATAGCAGTGCGTTCCAATCGATTGTTTGACTTAGAGATAAATAAAAAAGGGCTGTTAGTAGTGTCTTTTTCAACTTTTTTTTCAAGATAAAATAATAAGTTGGATTTTAACTTAGAGCCTATGGGAACTATTCTTTGTTTTGATCCTTTTCCAGTAAGTTGTATGTAGTCTTCTTCAAAATCTATATCTGAAATTTTAACATCACATAACTCGCTTACTCTGCATCCTGTAGAGTACATAAAATCAATAACTGTTTTATTTCTATTGCTAATAAAATTTTCACCATCATGAAAATCAATCATTTGTTCAATTTGATTAACCGAAAGAGTCTCCGGAAGTTTCTGTCCGGATTTTATTTTCAAGTCTTGAAGGATGATTGATTTTGAATTTTCAACATAGTTGTACCATTTAACAAATTGTTTTAAAACAGATAATTTTCTCTTTTTAGTATTTGCACTATAGGATTTATCAGATATAAGATTAACTAAATTATTAAGTTCTTCATTTGTAATAGTTGTAACTGAATTTTCCTTGAATAGATTTAATATATCAGTTGCATATGCTCGGACTGAATTTTGAGATAAGCCTTTTGTGTATAATAAATAATCCTCATATTCCTGGAGAAGGTCTTTAATAGAATTCTTAATCTTTTACTCTTGTCTTAGAGTGAGTAGTACTGGTTTTTTTCACAAAGGCAGAAGCACTTTGTATAAATTTATTAAACACTGGTGCTGGTTCCCACGGTCTAGATTTGAATTCTGGATGAAATTGAGAAGCTACAAAAAATGGATGGTCAGTTAATTCAATCATCTCAACAAGATTGTTATCTGGAGAAAGTCCGCTGAATACTAATCCGTTTTTTTCAAGAACATCTCTGTATTTGTTGTTTACTTCATATCTATGCCTGTGACGTTCATAAATAACTTCATCGTTATAAATTTCTGATGTTAGCGTGCCTTTAGTAATTTTACACGGATACGTCCCAAGTCTCATGGAAGCGCCTACATCATCTTTATCCAAGTCCTGATTTGGAAGAAGGTCAATAACAAAATCTTTTGTATTCTGTGAAAACTCAGAAGAATTAGCTTCACTAATTCCACAAACATTTCGAGCAAACTCTATAACAGCACATTGTAAACCGAGACAAATTCCAAGAAATGGTATTTTGTTTTCTCTTAAATACTGTATCGCAGAAATCTTTCCTTCAATACCTCTTACTCCAAAACCTCCAGGAACAACAACACCATCTAGGTTAGCGATATCCTCTACATCAAAGTCATCAGCATCAATCCATTGCAGATCTAGGTTAACTTTGTTTTGTAAACATGCATGCTTTAATGATTCGACGACTGACATATAACTGTCAGGTAAGCCAAAATACTTTCCAAGAATTGCTATTTTGACATCTTTTGTCGCTTCATTTTTTAGGTCCAACATTTTTTTCCAGTTATCCAATTTTGGTTTTTCGGTGTTTAAATTTAACCTTTTATCAACTGCAATGTCTAACCCCTCAGAATGCATTTTTAGAGGGACATCATAAATATCTTCTAAATCTGGAGCATTAATTATATTTTCATAACTAACATCACAAAATAATGACACTTTATTTTTAATATCTTCATCGAGTCCCCTATCTGAACGCATAACAATTATGTCTGGGCTTATGCCATATCCACGTAACATTGAAACAGAGTGTTGTGTTGGTTTTGTTTTAAGTTCCGTACTAGGACCAATGAAAGGCACTAACGTCACATGTATAAACATAACATTTTCTTGACCAAGTTCTTTACGTATTTGTCTCGCTGCTTCAAGATATGGAAGTATCTCAATGTCACCAACGGTGCCACCTATTTCAGTAATCTGGACATCAACATCATTGGATATGCCCTTAATCCTTCTTTTGATTTCATCGGTGATGTGAGGAATTACCTGAACTGTTGCGCCAAGATAATCTCCTTTGCGCTCCCTTTCAATTACTTTTCTGTAAATGCTGCCTGTAGTTACATTTGCATCTTTACGTAAATTTACTCCTGTAAAACGTTCATAATGACCAAGGTCAAGATCTGTTGTTGCACCATCTTCTGTCACAAATACTTCACCATGCTGAAATGGGTTCATGGTATCTGGATCAACATTTATATACGGATCTAATTTTTGGTTAACGACTGAGAGGCCACGAGATTTTAGTAAGTTTCCAAGAGATGCAGAGGTAATCCCTTTACCAAGACCAGAGACTACACCACCAGTTACAAATATGTATTTGGTCACTCGAAAATTTTAGCATGATTAATGCTTATTAAAAGTATTATCTTAAAATTTGATTTAGGAATAAATCTAACCTTGGTGAATTATCAGTTCCAATAACATTCAAAGATTTTTGAGATAGAGAATAATTATGCTTTATATCTTTATCATTTATAACCTCTGACTCCACAACTCCATCAAATTGAACAGCGTAATTCTGTTTTTTCTTGATTTCAATTTCAATATTTGAATCCTTATCAAAAACAATAGATCTGGGAAATTTTGAGAATGGAGATATAGGCGTGATGATAATTGAATCTAAACTATTGTGTACAATTGGTCCCCCAGCAGAATAGTTATAAGCTGTTGATCCAAGAGATGTAGAGATAATTATTCCGTCAGCTCTGAGTTTTACTTCTTGATCATAAGTTTTGAAAACGATATCTAATATTCGAGTTGGAGAGTTTTTAATCAAAACGACTTCATTAAATGCTGGAAGGCCTTGATCGTCATCCTGAATTATTGCATGTCGTTTATTTACATGAAAATTGCCAGATATCCACGAGGTAAGAACTTCATCAACATGTTCAGATTTATTTACCAAGTAACCAACTCGTCCCGTTCCTAATGGCATAAATAATAAATCATGTTTCCACGATACTTTCATCGCCTTGAGGGCTGTACCGTCACCACCAAAACTTACAACAAGTGTTTCCGAATTTAGAAAATCTTTATATGTTTCAACATCTTCAACGTGCGAAGTTAAATAGTTAAACTTCTTTGATTCAATCAATTTAATTAAATCTGTAAAACTTTTTAGTTTTGTATATTTCTTTGACGAAATAATTAATATATTCTTCACTAGGATATATTATACGCAACTTGGAGTGAGTACAAAGTGATACCGATATCAGATATTAACCCTGCACAAAGTACGCCATATATAACAAGGTTTTTTATATTTTTTACTGTATTTGTTTATATAATATTGCAACCAAAAGACGGTAGTGATCTGTTTAATTTCTTTTATGAATTTTCTGCGATACCATGTGAAATTCAAAAAGGAATGCCACTAAGTGCTAATCAATTCTATTCAAATAACTGTATGGCGAATGCTGATTATGTAATATTTACTGAAAAAAATCTAATTTTTAGTTTAATAACGGCAAACTTTCTTCATGCTAATTTACTTCATCTAGTTGGCAATCTTTGGAGTTTCTGGATATTCGGTAATAATATTGAAGATAAACTAGGTATTTTTAAATTTAATGTTTTTTTAGTAATTGCTGGAGCAGGCAGTATAGGTACTCATATTTTCTTAAATTATTCTGACTTAAATCCAATAGTTGGTGCATCTGGGATTGTATCAGCTTTAATGGGCGCATACTTGTACAGATTCCCAAATGCAAAACTTTTGGTTTTAGTACCATTTGGAATTATCTTCCCAACCACTCTAAAAGCAAAATATTTTATGGCTTTTTGGTTTGTTTCACAAGTGTTCATCTCGTTACAGAATAATAATATTTCATGGGAAGCACATATAGGTGGTTTTGTTGTAGGTTATCTTACAATGGCATTACTTAATAATAGATGATACAAATCCTGCGAAGTCTTTGAATTTTTGATCTGCAATATCTTCAGTCATATGATTTTCGATGCTTGATTTAACTAAAACTGAAGTTGCCCCAATTTTATTGCCAAAAATAATATCTGTGTCTACCCTATCTCCAATAACATAATCAATGGTTATGTTTTTATCCTGAAAATATTTGCTGTACAACTTACCTTCCTTCCCAAAAGATTCAAGTTCTCGTTTTGCTTTAGACTCAACATATCTTGCAATTTGCCCATTTCCAGGTTTAAATTCAGTGGGACTAATAGGATATGTAAGATCTTTATTTAGTGTTGCACCCTTAACACCAGATTTTATAAATTCTGCAATTGTATCTAGTTCATCTTGTGATGGAGAGTCAACTCTACCCATAATTATAAAATCACAATTATCTATTTCTTTAACTGTATTTGTAATACTACTAACAAAATCTTTAATCTCTTTAGACCCATAAACATAAAGCGAGTAATTTTTATTTTTTAAAAATTCCTTCAAAACCACAAGAGGAGTAACGATAGATTCAATGTCGATATCAATACTTAGTAAATTACTAAGTTTTGTTGCAATGATATCAGTCGACTGTGAGCTATTGTTTGTTGTGTGGAAAATTTGAAAATTATTTGAAATTAGAGAGTTATAAGCAGATTGAACACCATTGATGAGAACATTATCTAAATATAGGGTTCCATCAAGGTCTGTAGCGAGAGTTCTCACGTTTTTCCTCCATAATTAGAGCTCGAGCAGTAATTAGATTACTTTCATAAAAGTTTTTTCCCGTTCGATCACTAGGCAGGGTTACAGACCTGATCTTAAGATTTATTGAATTAGAATAATTTTTTATTTCATTAAATATTTTAGTGCCGAATCCAAGCTCTCTATATTTTGATAAAATAAATATTTCATAAATTGTTAAGAAACCATTTTCCTCAACAGCATTCCCATAACCGATTTTTAGATTGTCTTGAGATAAAATAAAATAGTAAGTTTTTTCAAATTTTAAACTTAGGTAGTGTTCAATAAGAACATCGTCAATTCCTGACATTTCGATGATGAACTGATCGTGAAGGTCTTGTGGTTTATCACCAGTTTTTACTATTGAAAA
>CAXHFF010000042.1:0-6742 GCA_964016255.1 uncultured Acidimicrobiaceae bacterium | reverse complement strand
TAAAGGCTGCAATAGCGGAAAGAGAATCGAGTCCTTCAAATTTAATCAGATATCTATTTTTAAGATGTGTTGTGAACTATTGGATTTTAAAACTATTACCATTTATGAAGACATTGATACCAGTTAAATCGAAAGTTCTAAAATATATGTCTTGGTTCAAATAAAGAAAACCATTAAGAGCATGTGGTTTTCCAAGTACCCCTAGGAAGAAAAGATTGTTGCTAGTCAATAAATTCGACGGATGAGTCAAGACCTTCTTCATCAGCAGCCGCTTGGGCAACTGTCCTAATAGCTCTTGCTACACGGCCTCTTTTACCTATAACTCTACCCATATCGTTAGAAGAAGTTCGCACCTCAATTGCAACCTTATCTTCTGTTGATGTAGCTACTTCTACTTTTACTTCATCTTCATTTTCAACAATTTGAGTAACGATATACTCAACTACGTTTTTAACAATATTTCCTGATTCAGACATTATTCTTCTTCACTTCCTTCTGAGCTATCTGATGCTTCTGCTTCAACTTCAGCTTCTGCTTCATTTTTTTTATTATTAGCTTTGGAGCTACTTTTAATTTTCGGCTCTGGCGCACTTGGAATAGAAACAACTTCGCCCTTTGTAGACCTCCATTGTGCCCAAGCTCCAGAAATTTCAAGTAATTTCTGTGCCCTTTCCGATGGCTGGGCACCCTTGTCCAACCAAGAAACTGCTTTTTCTACATTTATATCGACTGTTGAGGGGTTGTCATGAGGATTATAGAAACCTAAGTCTTCAATGAATTTTCCATCCCGTGGGGAACGAGCATCGGCCACAACTACTCTATAGGTACGAGTTTTCTTTTTACCTCTTTGAGCTAACCTAATTTTTACTGCCATCTTCTTATTCCTTATTAATTACGAGATACTATATTACTTTAACTGCATCTTAAACAGTCAGATTTAATAATATATCTTTAAAATAATAAAGGTAGATATCATTTTAAATTTTAACTAATCTATCTTTAATGGAAATTATTGAACTAAAGCATCCTCTTTCACAACATTATTTAACTATTTTAAGAGATAAAAAAACAACTTTTGAGACTTTTAGACTTGCTGCATCAAAACTATCTTATTTGTTGATAATTGAAGCTACAAAAAATTTACAGCTTGATAATAAAGATATAGAAACTCCCCTAATCTCAACTCAAGGAAAAGAATTATCTTCTAATACTGTTGCAGTCTCTGTTTTAAGAGCAGGACTTGGATTGATTGACGGACCAAAAGATTTGATTCCAAACATGACATTTGGTTATATAGGTGTTCAGAGAAATGAAGAAACTGCTGAACCAGAAAATTATTATGAAAATCTACCTGAAATAAAAGATAAAGATATTTTTATTCTTGAACCAATGCTTGCGACAGGTGGTTCTTTATCTTTTGCTATAGATACTGTTAAAAAATATGAACCAAGGAAGATATATGCATTAACCGTAATATCTTCTCCAGAAGGAATTAAGTATATTCAAGATAAACATTCAGATATTACATTATTAACAGCTTCAATAGATGAAAAGCTTAATGAGAATTACTACATTGTCCCTGGTCTTGGAGATATGGGAGATCGACTGTTTGGAACAGTTTAAAAGAATATGCCAAAAAAATGTGTTCTACTAGTTATTGATTCACTTGGTGTTGGTGCTGCACCTGATGCAAAAGAATATGGTGACGAAAATGCAAATACGTTTGGAAATGTTTCAAAAGCTGTTGGACCTTTAAACCTACCTACATTTGACAAACTAGGTTTTGGTAAAATGACAAATATCGATGGAGTATCCTCAGAGAATTATAAAGGCGTAGTTGGACGACTTGCTGAAAAATCATTAGGTAATGATTCTACTACTGGACATTGGGAGATCGCCGGACTAGTTACTAACCAAGCTTTTAGTGTATTTCCTGAAGGTTTTCCAGATGAGTTAGTTTCAGCAGTTGAAAATGCCACTGGTCACAAGTTTATTGGGAACTGTCATGCTTCTGGTACTGAAATAATTAATGAACTTGGGAAAGAACATCTCGAGACAGGTGCACTGATTCTTTATACTTCTGGTGATTCTGTATTTCAAATAGCTGCTCATGAGGAAATCTTGAATATAAACGATTTATATAAAATATCTGAAATAGCAAGAGAATTTTGCAATAAATTCAATATAGGGAGAGTGATAGCTAGGCCATTTAAAGGAGAAAGTAATAACTTTGTTAGGACTTATGACCGAAAAGATTTTGGAATAAAACCTCCTGGAGCAACAATTTTAAGCCATCTGAGCGAAAATGGATTTACAACTTTTGGGGTTGGTAAAATAAGTGATTTATTTGGGGAAGAATTCCTTAATAGCTGTACTCATACAGAGGGCGATGAAGATGGCTTAAACCAGTTAGTCAGTCTATTAGAAGCTCCAATGTATGATTTTTATTTCATAAACCTTGTAGATTTAGATATGCTTTATGGCCACAGAGAGGACCCGGAGGGATATTACAATGGGTTAAAACTCATAGATTCTGGCCTAGAAAGATTAATAAAACATTTAAATGATGACGATTTATTAATAATTACTGGAGACCATGGAACTGATCCTACTGATGGAAAGACAGATCATTCAAGAGAATATGTCCCTCTTGTAGCTTTTAAGAATAATATTGAAAGCAACAATATTGGAGACAGAACTTCTTTTGCAGATATTTCATCAACTATTTGTAACTTTTTTAGTATTCCAGACATATTTGCGGATGGAAATAGCTTTTATGAAAAGATTGTAAATAAATAAAGTAATTGCATTTATCTAAAAAGAAAACATTTATTAGAATATTTAAATATGAAAATTGCTGTATGTGCCAAACAAATACCAGATCCAGCTAATACCGTTACTTATGACGGTGGAACCATTGTGAGACCAGATGAACAAGTACTTGATGATACTGACAGATATGGTATTGAAGTCGCCCTTCAACTAAAAGAAAAGTTTGATGCTGAAGTCACAGTTATTAGCATGGGAAAATTAGGTACTCAAAAAGGAATCCAACAAGCCCTTCAGATGGGTGCAGATAAAGCATTAGTTATTGAGGATACAGAATTACAAAATTCCAACTCACTAATGACTTCCAACGTATTAAGTGGTTTGGCAAAAATTGCAGAAGCTGACATTATCATTTTTGGAACAGAATCTTCAGATGGCTATTCAGGAGTAGTACCTCAACAAGTGTCAAGATATTTAGGTTTACCATGTATTTCTTATGTAAAAGGTATAGATATAAATGAAGAAACAGTACTAACAAGACAAACAATCACTGGCTCTGAAAAAATTGTAATGCCAACACAATGTGTAATCTCTGTAACAGCAAGTGGTGTAGAACCGCGATATCCAAACTTTAAAGATATAATGGCAGCAAAGTCCAAGGAAGTAGAACAAATCGAGCTATCATCCATAGATTTGACTGCTGAGCAAAACCAAGAATTTAAGGAAATAAAATCAATATCTAGTGATAAAAGCGGCGAAAAACACACTGATGATGGCGACGCATTTAATCTAATTATTGAAAAACTAAAAGAGATCAAAGCAATATGAAATCATTAATAATAGGGGAAGTCAGTAACGGAAGTCTTTCTTCAGGAACTCTTGAAATAATTACAAAGGTTAAAGAAGATAACTTAGATTTTATGATCGTAACAATTGGTTCAGAAGAAAATCCTAAAATCGGTAATGAATTATTCGATAATACCTATTTTCAATTAAATCCAAACGAATTATCTCTATCTGCAGTAGCTGACAAAATAAGTGAGGTAATTAAAGAGAACTCAATTGAGCTTGTATTAGCTTCTTCTACGTATGTTGGCAGAGATATTTCTGGATTTCTTTCTGTTGACTTAAATTCAAGTCCTGTATCAAATGTTATTAATTTCACCATAAATGAAAATGTATTAACTACTACTAACTCTATAGATGGTGGTGAAAGTGAATATTTAACCAATGTGACATCAGAAGTTAAAATTCTGATAATAAGGCCGAAGTCATTTGAAGCTACTGACATAGAATTGAATGAAAGTTTTTCAATAGCATCTGTAGAAAAGAATGATTTAACTCTTGAGGTTAACGATATATTTGTAGAGGAAAAAACTGGTCCTCAACTTGAAGACTCTAAAATAGTAATTTCTGCTGGTAGAGGTATGGTTGATGTGGATAATCTTAAGTACGTTCAAGAACTTGCTACTAAATTGAATGCTGCTGTAGGTGGGACAAGAGCTATTGTTGATGCAGGTTGGATGCCTTATTCTCAACAAGTAGGCCAAACAGGAAAGACTGTCAAGCCAGATGTTTATATAGCATGTGGCATTTCTGGAGCAACACAACATCAAGTGGGTATGAAAGATTCAAAATATATTATCGCTATTAATAAGGATGAAGAAGCACCTATATTTCAAATTGCAGATTTAGGAGTTGTCGGCGACACTTTAAGTATTATTCCAAAGTTAGTAGAAAATCTTTAATCTTTAAATTTTATTTTATTATCAAAAGGAAGTACTTCTTCGAATTTATATTTTTTAGATTCTCCCTTATGAATAACAATAACATCTTCTGTCCCAAATTCTGACATTCTTTGTCTAGACACTCCACAAGGAAAAATTGGCTCTTCATCAGCATCTATACATGCAACAGCTAAGGTTTCTATTTTTGTCTCTCCTTCAGATATCGCCTTAAATACAGCAACATCTTCAGCACATACTGTAGCTGGGTATGAAGCATTTTCGATATTACATCCAGTATATATATTTCCACTAGTAGTTATTAGAGCTGCTCCTACTCGAAAATTTGAATATGGTGCGTATGCAGATTCAGCAATTTCCTGAGCTAACTGTGCAAGTTTTATATCAGTTTCATTCATTATTTTTACCCTCATTAGAAATGAGATTTTCAAATTCAGACTTTGTTTTAATAAATATACGAGAACCAGATCCTGGTTCCATTGTTACACCATATAGAACGTCTCCAGCATGCATTGTCTGTTGCTGGTGTGTAACAATTATAAATTGCGCATCATCCCTAACATAATTTAATAAATTAATCATTCTATGTAAGTTGGCATCATCTAAAGCTGCTTCAACCTCATCTAATATATAGAATGGACTTGGAAAAGATTTAAATATTGCAAATAGGAAAGCTATGGCGGCTAATGATCTTTCTCCACCAGAGAGAAGACTCAATTTTTTCACTTTTTTGCCTTTAGGTTGAACATTTATCTCTATTCCGGTCTCTAATAAGTTTTCTTTATTAGTTAAATCGAGTGAACCTTTTCCGCCAGGAAATAATTGTTCAAATATTTCTCCAAAATGTACAGAAATCGAATTGAATGAAGAATCTATTCTAAACTCTATTTCATCTTCAATTTCTTTTATATGAGTTAATAATTCCTTTTTAGATGTTGTTAAATCTTCAATAGAAACTGAAATATCTTGATGACGACTATTTAACTGGTCAAAATCAGTTTTTGCAAGGTAATTAACTACACCAATATCTTCTAATTTTTTTTCTATGATCTTTATCTCATTCTCGAGTTCTTCTTGACTATAAAGATCTGAGTTAAAGGAATCGATATCATTACTTTCTACCCCATACATATTTTTAAGACTCGAATAGTAATGGGCCTTTTCTGATGAGTATTCAGCATTTTTAATTGAAATATTTCCTTTTTGTTCATTTAACAAAAGGTAGCTGTTGTTAAATTGTTCTATTTCATTATCTAGTTGTATAATTCTTGAATTTTTATTTCCATGTTTTTGCTCGTAGACATCTGCTTGGAGGAGCATTGACTGGGCAGATTGATTTAAAACCTTAATTAAAGCAGTTGATTTTGAAATGATTGTTTCAAGTTCAGACTTGTAATCATTATTTGGGGCATAGTGAATTTCATCAATTGTAATTTGTAACTCTGAGTTTTCATTAGTTAAAAACTTGATTTGTTCAGCTGCAGATACTAATTGGTTAGATCTTGAAGTTATTTCTTCTTCTAGTGAATTAAGATTTTTACGAAGTATTATTTCTTGGTTCTTTAGTTCTTCTTTGTACGATGAGTTGTTTGAAATAATATTTTGCTGTTCAATTTTTGAATTTAAAATATCAACATTACTTTTGTATTCTGACTTAAGAATATCTAAATTTTCTTTAGTAACATCTAATTCTCTGTTAACGATTAAATTGATATTTTTTCGTACTTTTGAAAAGGAGTTTTTAAGAAGAATTTTTTTGGAAATTAATTTGGAAAAACTGTCCACGGCTTCTTGGGTAGAATTTCTATCATTTTCCCATTTATTTAAGTCACCTTCACTTGTTAGAAGACTGGTTTCTAACTTATTAATAATCCCTTTGAGATAATCTAAATCTTTTTCAAGGATTGCTTCATTTACTTCAAGCGAAGCAGATTGATTTTTATTATTCTCATTAATTTGCTTGTTAAGATGTTCAAGACTTTTATTTAAATTAGTTAATGTATTCTTTTTTAATATTAATTTATTAGAAAGATCATTGATGGTAAGAGTGTTGGTTAAAACCTTATTTTGAAGATCAGTTAAACGTTTTTCTTCACGTATTGTTTCTCTGTTTAAATTATCTAAACGTTCTGTAGCAATCTGCGCAACTGATTTAATTTGCTCAGATTTTGTTGATAGTTTATTTGAATGATCTTTGACTGTCTCTTATACACATCTGACGCTGCCGA
>CAXHFF010000041.1:0-6806 GCA_964016255.1 uncultured Acidimicrobiaceae bacterium | reverse complement strand
CCCCCCCCCCCCCCCCCCCCCCCCCCCCCCCCTTTTTCCACGCAGAAGACGGCATACGAGATCGGTTGTTGTCTCGTGGGATCGGAGAGGTGTATAAGAGACAGGGTTATAACAACGCCCGGGGAAAGTTGAGATTCCAATACTATTTTTTCTAACATTGAATCAATCATTGAGGCATGTCCCAAAACCAATCCACTCTGAATGGCCTCATAGGTATTTTTTCCTATGGCTTTACTTGGCTCTTTTAGCTCTACAGATTTCAATGAAGAAGTTCTTGAAATTAAGGCATCGAGGCTTATTTTTATTCCTGGAGCTATTGATCCTCCCAGGTACTCTTTATTCTGATTTACAATATCAAAAGTTGTAGCTGTTCCTAAATCAACGATTACTACTTCTTTGTTTATTTTTTTATACCCGCCAACGGAATTTGCAATTCTGTCGGGACCAAGTTCCTTTGGGTTATCGATATTAACTTTCAATCCAGTTTTAATGCCGGGTCCTACAACCAAAACTTCTTTGGATGAAAATTTATTTATTGCTGACACAACACTATCTGTTATTTGGGGTACAACAGAACACACTATTGCCCCATGAATAAGATCATTGTCCTCTCTTGTAAGATCAATAGTCGTCTTAAACATCATTAGTAATTCGTCCGAAGTAATTGTCTTTCTTGTTGTATAGCGATAACTGTCCCAATTTTGTGAGTTTCCAACTCCGACAGTCGTTTCACTGTTGCCAATATCTATGGCTATGATTTTATTCATTTACTCCTCTTTTCTAAAATCGATGTTATCTATTAACCTAATGCCTTCTACGTACCCAGCAATAATAATTATAAAATCCCTAGTACTGTCGTTGACAGTATCGAAAGAGTCTTTGTCTAATATTTCAAGATAATCGATATTAAGCTGACTATTTTTGTTGGCTTCTAATGTTTTCTTAATAGAGGTTTTTATGGCCCTCGTTTCAATAAATGTTTGTTTTAAAATATCTAAGTGCCTTTTTAGCCCAGAAGCTATCACCCGGCCACTATCGCTTAAAAGTAGGTTTCTACTGCTGAGCGCTAAACCATTTTTGTCTCTGATTATCTCACCATCAAATATTTCAATATTTTTATTAGAGCGTCTTAGATGATCTTTTATTAGAAATAATTGTTGTGCGTCTTTTTTTCCAAAAATTGCTTTTTGAGGTTTCACTAATTCGAATAGCCTATTTACGACAGTCAAAACTCCATCAAAATGTCCTGGTCTCGACTGACCTTCATATTTTTTTCCAATAGTTCCAGAACTTATAATATTTACAAAATTATTGTCATATATATAATTCTCATCAGGTGTAAAGAGATAATCTACACCAAGTTCTCCTAAACTCTGAGAATCTTTTTGAAGAGTTCTTGGATATTTTTTATAGTCATTAATATCATTGAACTGTTTTGGGTTAACAAAAATAGAAACAATAATTTTTGAGTTTGAAGTTTTTGCCTTTTCTATTAATGAAAAATGTCCTCTGTGTAGAGATCCCATTGTTGGAACAAAGAAAAGATTTTCTTCATGCATTTCATTTGTAATTTTTTTTACAGTTTTCATATTTATCGTGCCCTTATTGGTGCCCGTAATTATTTGTAGTTAAGTTTACCTTTTTTTACTACATTTTGATCATTAATATTAAATTCTGAAATATCAAATTCTTCTACTATTTCACAAAGTGGCTCAATAACAAAAAGTCTTTCCCTCCATGCGTAGTGAGGAATTGTTAATAAATCGGTTGAAATATTCTCTCCACGAAAAAATATAATATCTATATCTATTATTCTTGGTCCATATCTAATAATTTTTTTTCTTCCAAGGTTAATTTCTATTGTTTTAATCTCATCTAATAGGTTATTAGCATTTTTTGTATATTCTATCTCAATAGCTATGTTGTAAAAATTAGCCTGATTTTTCATTAATAAGGCTTCTGTTTCATAAATAGAAGAAACACTCTTTATTTGAGCTATGCTTGCTAACTCTAAAAGTGCTAAAGATAAGTTTGTTTCTCGATCTCCAATATTAGATCCTAGAGATAAGATAATTCCCTTATAGTTAACCACTATAGGTAACGCTGATATTTTGACTCTTTGTACTCAATGCTGTATTCGGCTTATGGACTGTAATGGTTAATCGATTAATCTTAGGGCTCTCTAATTGGCTATGCAGATGCTGTGCAAGGGTTTCAATCAAGTTGAAAGATGATGAACTAACTAAATGTTCAACTTTTTCAACATATTCCTCATAGTCAATTGTTGAATCGATAGAGTCGTTAACAACTATGTCAGAATTTAAATTAATTTGTAAGTCTATGAGAAAGAGTTGCTCTTCTTTTTTTTCAAAGTCATATACCCCATGTTTACCAAAGGTTTTGATTCCATCAATTTTTATGTCAAAAGACATTTTTAAGGGCTTGGAATTAAAGCAATTGCTCTTGGAGATAGGGGTTTGCCTAATATTCTCTCAAGAATAGTTCGTGCGAAAATAGGGTCGTCCAAAAGTTTGGAATAGATTAAGTAACCCGCCAAAATGCCAGGTACTTCTTCATCAAGATACTCTCTGTGTATTAGAAGCTTTCGTTCTTTGTCAGATAGTGCTTCCTTTATAGCTTCAAAGATAACGGTAATAGACTCTATATGGGGATTTTCTGCTAATGGGAAATGATAGGTTCTAAATCCGACTTCCTGATAATTAGTTAAGTTGAAGTCAGTTTCAAGGAGTGAAAAAATTGAGTTGATGCCGTTACTCTTAAGCCACTGAACTTCTTCTTCTCTTCTAATTTTTCTTGAGGTAAGGCCCCCACCGCCTATGCATTCTGATACAGCTAATTTTCCTTCAATGATCCAGTGAAAATCATTAGGTTTTAATCCTGCCATTTATTGCCTTTCCTAAGTGTTAGACAATAGTAGCTTAGCAAATTTTTTAATCTACAAGGTGCAATCTAACGAGAGAAACTCCAGCTTTGTCGCAATGGTCTAAAACTTCATCGTCAGAAATATTTAGTAGTTTTGTAAATTTTTTCTTTGAATATCCCACTACGAGAGGATAGTCATCAACAAATTGACCAACCGATTCCAGTAGCAGCGCAGATTGCTCCATAGTTTTGCCAAAACCTAGTCCAAGATCAATTGCTATATTTTCTTTACGAATTCCACTTGCTAAAACATGTTTGATTTGCTTTCTAAGATCATTTTTAACATCCTTAATAATATTTTTATAGTCAATTTTTTCATGAATAAATAATGAATCAACATTTCTGTGAACGATTATTAGACCAGCTGCATGATCTTTTACAGCTTTTAATACTCCACTCTCTCTTGCTCCAGATACATCGTTCACTACACAAAAGCCATTACTAAGTGCTTTATTTATAACATTAGGATTAAAAGAATCTATCGAATAACTGAACTTTTTATTCTTAACATTTAAAAAAGAACTTAGCCTGTGCATTTCTTCATCGGTTGATAAAGAACTAAAGTTTGGTTTTGTAGACATGCACCCGACATCAAGAAATTGGATATCTTTTTTTTCAGCTTGTTCATATATATGATTGATTTTGTCTGTATTTCCCAGTATGCCGTCACCTGTAAATGAATCGTTTGTGACGTTAACAATTCCAATGATTTTATTAGATAATTTATCTAGAAAGGTATTCCAGGAAAACAAATTACTTAAAATTTGTTAAGGCTTCAGCTCTAAGTGTGTAATCAATTTCATAAAGTCCAGTACTAAAAGTTGTGATAATATCTGTAATTGAACTCTTTGGATTCATTAAATCTGAACATAAGTGTTTTGCAGTTACCCTAACTAGTACTCCTTCAGGATCTAATTCTCTATGAATAATCTCAGCTGTTTGTTTTGTAATTTTCTCTTGAAGGGTCAAATCATTTGATAAATGATTTATTAAGTCACTAAATTTTGAAATACCTGCAATCTTGCTTTTTGGGAAAACAGCCAAATCGAAAGAACCAAAAAATGGAAGCAGATGGTGTTCGCATAGGCTAATAAAAGGTATATTGCTCAAATATATTGGCTGACTATGTGTAGCTTCATCCAAGCTTGTAAAGATTTCTGAAATATCAGATAGATTTTTAGATAATTTTTTTTGGATTTGTGTAGAAAATTTATTGACTATATCTAAAGACTCTTTCTCAGACTTTGCAGTGTAGTTGTGTACTAAATCAAGTAAACCTTGCAGGGTTTCCTCATTATTGTGTTGGTCGCTCACTATGTTAACTTTAATGTTCTGCCAGACCCGTGAATCTTGACTTTTTTAATTGAGTTAAATATTCTGGAAACTTCATCTCTATCAATAGTTTCTTTTTCCATGAGTACTTCAACCATTGCATCCATTTGTTTTTTAAATTTTTTCAGAATTTTACCAGCAATATCATGGGCATCATTAAGTAAGAGTTTTACTTCACCATCAATTGAAGATGCAACTTCATCGGAATAATCTTGTTGTCTTCCATAATCCCTACCTAAAAATACCTCGTTAGAACCTTTACCAAATAACATAGGTCCCAATTTATCACTCATTCCAAACTCCATGACCATTCTTCTTGCAATGTCTGTAGCCTTTTCAATGTCATTTGAAGCTCCTGTTGTGGGATCTTTAAAAATTAATTCCTCGGCCACCCTACCGCCCATCAGCATTGCTAGCCTATCTTTTAACTCGGCTTTAGACGATAAGTATTTCTCATTTTCGGGTAATGCTTGTGTGTAGCCCAAAGCACGCCCCCTAGGTATGATTGTTACTTTATGAATTGGGTCGGCATTTGGAAGAGCCCAGCCAACTAAAGCATGCCCTGTCTCATGATAAGCAATTATCAGCTTTTCCTCATTACTCATAAGTCTGCTTTTTTTCTCAGGACCTGCAAGAACCCGGTCAATTGAGTTTTCAATATCAAGGCTAGAGATTGTTTTCTTATCTTTTCTTGCAGCTAGTAGCGCTGACTCATTTAATAAATTTGCTAAATCAGCACCAGTGAAACCTGGTGTTTGCTTAGCGATAGTTTTAAGATCTATATTTTTTGCTAGTGGTTTATCTTTCGAATGAACTTTGAGTATTTCAGTTCTACCTACTAAATCAGGCCTATCAACTATGACTTGTCTATCAAATCTTCCAGGTCTTAGCAGCGCAGGATCAAGAACATCAGGTCTATTAGTTGCTGCCATCAGTATGACTCCCTGATTAGACTCAAACCCATCCATTTCGACAAGAAGCTGATTTAACGTCTGTTCTCTTTCATCGTGACCTCCACCGAGGCCCGCTCCACGCATTCTACCTACAGCATCAATCTCATCAATAAAAATTATTGCTGGGGAGGAATCTTTTGCTTTTTTAAATAAGTCTCTAACTCTACTTGCACCTACCCCAACGAACATTTCAACAAAATCTGAACCAGAGATACTAAAAAATGGCACATTTGATTCACCAGCTACAGCTCTTGCCAGTAAAGTTTTCCCTGTTCCTGGGGGGCCTACCAGAAGAACTCCTTTTGGAATTTTTGCTCCTAAGTTATTAAACTTTTCTGGCGACTTCAGAAACTCTTTAATTTCTTCAAGCTCCTCTTTAGCCTCTTCTGCTCCGGCCACATCTTTAAAGGTTACTTTTGGTGCTTCTTCGTCCATTTCTTTTGCTTTAGATTTGCCAAACTGCATAATCTGATTTCCATTAGTTCTCACTTGGGAAAACATATAAAACATAAATCCTGCAAGAAATAACCATGGTAAAAATGCTATAAAGTACTCTTGGAATCCCGCAGGTTCAGTATCAGTGCTTAATTCAATTTTTTCATTTATTAATAATTGAAATACTTCTCCTTCAAAACCTTCTGGATATTCAGTTTTAAAAATGGTAGTCTTGCCAGCAACTTCAAAGTGAACAGTATTTGATTGTTCTTTTATGACAGCTTCAGTAACTTTATTTTCTGTAATTAATAATTTAAATTCTGTAAAGGAGACTGACTCCGGTGCATTTGTGTTCTCGTTATATTGCTGAACACCAAAAAATATCAAAAGTCCAAGGGCAACATATAGAAGTAATGGTCTATTTTTATTTTTTTCTTTATTATCCATTATGTTTTAATTTAATACAGACACGTTTAAAAGTAATTACGAAATTTAAGAAAGTACCCCTAAATATGGCAACTCTCGGTATTTACCGTTGTAGTCAAGTCCATACCCAACAACAAATTCAGGTCCAATCTCAAAGCCACTGTAGTTAATTTCAATTGGATCTTGTGCGACTTCTTTTTTAACGAACATACAAAAAATCTCAATATTTTTTGGATTTCTAGCCTCTAATAACTTTTTTAGATTTTTGAGTGTAAGTCCTGTGTCATAGATGTCTTCAACGATCAATACATTTTTATTTGTAATATCATACTCTAAGTCTTTTACAATTTTTACCTGCCCTGATGATTCAGAACCATAATAAGATTTAATACTCATAAAATCGAAAGTTACATCAAGCTCAAGTTGTTTAGCTAAGTCGCTCACAACAATAAAAGCACCCTTTAAGATACCAATCACAACTAGCTCTTCGCCTTTATATTTATGGTTAATCTCGCCTGCAATTTCAGAGATTTTATTTTCAATCTCTTCTTTGGATATTAAAGTTTTAGAAATTTTCAATGTTACTCTTTTCTATAGAAGCACTTATTATATGTGAATAATTATTTTTTTGAAAGTCAAGAGCTGTATCTGATTTTCTAATCCCGGGCTGTCTCTTATACACATCTGACGCTGCCGACGAGAACACACGTGGTGTTG
>CAXHFF010000040.1:0-6840 GCA_964016255.1 uncultured Acidimicrobiaceae bacterium | reverse complement strand
TTTTAGATCCCTTCATAGGAAGTGGCACAACAGCAATTGCAGCTAAAAATTTAAATAGAAACTACATAGGTTATGAAATTAATGAGAATTACTGCGATTTAGCTAATAAACGAATTACTAACAGCTAGTTACTGCGAACTTAAATTCCATGCTGAGAATAAATCTCTATATATATTGTTATCACTCAGTAAATTCTCATGATTATTAAAACCGACCAGCTCACCATCTTTCATTACTAAAATTTTTTCAGCATTAAGGATAGTCTCCAACCTATGAGCAATAACGACTGATGTTTGGTAATCAAGTAATGTATCTGTAGCGTCAAGAATAGAGTTTTCAGATTCTATATCGAGATTGGCAGTTGCTTCATCAAAAATGATGATTTCTCTTTTTGCTAACACTGCGCGAAGAAGAGCTATGAACTGTCTTTCTCCAGCAGAAACATTAGAGCCTCTTTCCCCAACTTCTTGATTTAGACCATTTTCATATCTGTCAAACCAGCTTAAAACACCAATTTCTTGTAATTCTTTCTCAAGTTCTATTTTTTGAGGATTTGAATAAATTAAATTATCTTTAATAGTTCCACGAAATAAAAAGCTTTCCTGTGGGACGTATGCAATGTTCTTTCTGGCCCACCTCTGGCTGACCTCTTCAGCTGATTCGCCATAGAATTTTACATCCCCTTTTGTAGCCAGATAAAATCTAAGCATTAATTTAGCTATAGTACTTTTACCTGCTCCGGTTTCACCAACGATTGCAATTTTTTCGCCTTTCATGATAGAAAAACTCACATCATGTAATACTGTTTCTCTTCCATAAGAAAATGAGACATTATCAAATTCAATTACACTACTTGAATCCATTTCTGGTGAAGTTGAGCCTTTGTTACTCAATACCGGATCTTCATCAAGAATAGAAAATACTTTCTTCATAGAGGATCCTGCAGATCTTAATAAATCATAATTAAAAGATAATTGTATTAATGGATCAAAAAAGTAATTTAAATAAAATAAGAGCGCAACCAACTCCCCCACAGATAAAGTTCCTTCACTTATTCTTATTGAAGCAAACCAAATTACTATGGCAATAGATGTCACACGTGTGACCTCAAGGAATGGAAAGTAAATTGCAATATTTTTTGCTGACTGCATATTAGCTTTTAAATGCTCGTCATTGATATTTTTGAATCTATCGAATTGGGAATTCTCATCCGAGTAAGCTTGAATAATTCTCACACCTGATATTCCCTCCTGAAGTGAAGAAAGAACTTGCCCTATCCACTCTCTAACTGCCCAATATGTTTTATCAGCATGATTTCGGAATATTTTTGTCGCAACGCCTAGTAGCGGCAATATAAGAAATGAAAGGAATGCTAATTGAACATCTACTAGAAAAACTGCGACAGTAGCACCAAAAATTGTTAATAACGCAGTAATGACACTGCTGGCGCCTTCTCTTGCAAATTCATTTAAACTCTGCATGTCAGAAGTCATCCTCGCAACAAGAACACCTGTTTTATTTTTTTCAAAATAATTAATATCTAATGATGCAAGATGTTTAAATAGCTTTTCTCTGATGTTTCTAACATATGATTCTCCGACTAACCCGATGGCGAGTAATGCTTTGCTAGCAACGAAATATAACATTATTAAAGTAATGAAGTAGTAAAAGCTTTGTTGTAAAAGATAAGGATAATCCGACTTTAAAACACCCTCGTCTATGCCTCTTGAAATTAATTGAGGGCCAACCATTCGTAATCCTGAACCTGCAAGAGCTATAAGAGAGCTCCAAAAGAAAGGTCGACTTATTTCTGGGACAAGTCTAAATGATCTAATGAAGGTATTGTTTCTCATTCTTTATTACCTGCAGACTGACTCTCTAAAAATAATGACTTATAGCTTTCAACTTTTTCTATTAAATCTGCGTGGCTTCCTTGTGATCTGACTTTACCGTCTTCAATAAAGACAACCTCGTCACATAACTCAATAGTTGGTACACGGTTTGTTATTATCAGGGTTGTCATATTAGACATTACATTTTTTAATTCATTTCTTATTTCTTCTTCTGTAGAAGCATCTACTGCTGATAACGCATCATCTAGAATAAGAATTCTTGGTTTTCTAAGAATTGCACGAGCTAAAGCTATTCTTTGCCTCTGTCCACCTGAAAGACCAAAACCTCTTTCACCAACTTTTGTTTCATAAGACTCTGGTAGTTGTGATATAAACTCATGAGCTCTAGCGATATTTGCAGCATCTTCCACATCTTCATCTGAAGCTTTGTCTGTACCAAGGGAAATATTATCTCTAGCAGAATTTGAAAAAAGAAAACTTTCTTCAAAGGCAAGACTTACCTCAGATCTAAGTTCACTCAACTTAACATCATTAATGTTTACACCATCGACCTCGATACTTCCTGATTCAATATCATATAATCTTGGTAATAGATACGCCAGCGTTGATTTACCTGAGCCTGTAGAACCTACAATAGCAACTGTCTTCTTTCCTTCAATTTCAAATGATAGATCTTTGAATATATTTTCGGTACCGTACTTAAAATTTACATTTGTTAACTTTAGACTTCCGTCTCCATCTTCAGGAAAGTGACCATCAGAGTTCTCATCAATAATTGTTGGCTCTTCATCTAGTAATTCTAAAATTCTTGTACCTGCTGAAACGCTTGCTGGAATTTCTGACAAAAACCAAGCTGTAATTCTCAGTGGCCAAAGTAGTAAAAATACATACTGCGTGAAAGCTATGAAGTCTCCTAAAGTTATAAAATCATTAATCGATAAATACCCACCTAGTAACAGAACGAGCAGAGTGATGACCATAGGTATTAGCTCAAACATGGGAACGAATCTTGTTCGTAAGTTCAAATACTCAAGAGAAGTATCATAAATATTAGAAATTGCTGATTCAACTTTTGAAGAAGCTAATTCTTCATTGCCAAAAGCCTTAACAACTCTTATACCACCAAGTTGCTCTTCAACTTCTGTTGTCATTCGAGCTTCAGCCTCTTTTACCCTCAAAGAAACTCCCATAGCTTTTGCGGAAAAGCTAGAAGCTAACCATAAAACAGCGGGTATTGAAAGTAATACTAATAAACCAAGAGGAAGGCTAAGGCTTAAAAGTGTGATGCTCAAAATAATTAATAGCAATATATTAGCACTAGCTAATGGAGCAATGGCGAATGCTAATCTTACTTGAGATGCATCACTTGAGGCTCTTGCCATCAACTCACCAGTGGGAACTTTGTCATGGAAATTAAATGCAAGTTTTTGCATATGGGTAAATATTCTATTTCTTATTCCTGCTTCAACATTAAATGAAACATGCATCGAATAATATCTTCTAATTCCTATAGTTGTTGCGCGGATGTAGCCAATAATCAACATGAAAGATATTAAAACTATGAGAATTTGACTATTTTGTCCAACAATTCCATCATCAATTATTCTTTTGATAATGTAAGGCTGTATGACTATTAAAAAACACCATACAACTGCAGAAAGCATTGAAAGAACGAAACTTCTTTTATTCTCTGATATGCCCTCTTTATAAAACTTAAGTGCTTTTTTGAACTCAGGAGTTTTAAAGACATTAAACATTACCTTATTTTATATGCATTTGAGATTTATAAAAAAGTCAAAGACTTTGTGCATTATTTCACAAGCGTATTACTCTCTTGTTTGTGAATGATGTATTAAACGGAAAAATAGAAAAAGTTTTAGATTCTGCAGACAGAATGTTTATAGCTACTAGTGTTGGTGGAAATTCATCAGGTGCATCAGTATTTTTTAGTCGTGATGGTGAAGATCTTGTTTTCTTTACTTTTAACCCAACAAGAAAAGCCGAACAAATTAGATTAAATCCAAGAGTTCATGTTGTTATTTGGCCAAAAGGGCAAGAAGGTATAGAAGGGCTTCAAATTGATGGAGAATGTTACAAAATTAAAGATGAAGAAGAAAAAAAGAAAGCTTACAAATTAGTTTTAGAGACAACTGAAGCATTCAAAGAATATATGGAAGATGACTTTCTTATTAAAAATGATGTTGTTGGATACTACCGAGTAAAACCTACAACTATTAAATATGTTAATTTTTTCGAAGATGAACAATTCCAGTGGAAAACTATTCCAGATAACAAGACTTCTGCTTTAAAAATGGCTTTTAAGTTAGGTTTAAAAAGAATTGGTTTGTGGTTGAGGACAGTTAGAGCCCCCTTTCTAACGGCTACATTTGCCCCAATATTTATTGGTGCAGCAGTAGCATGGAGCGATCTCAAAGATAATGGTATTGCCGAGAACTGGTCATGGAAAATGTTCTGGTTAGTTCTTGGTGGTGCATCTTTAGCCCAAATTGCAACAAACGCATCTAATGACTTTTTTGACCACACTTCAAACGCAGATGAAATTAACAAAGTTGCAAGTCCGTTTAATGGTGGAAGCAGAGTTATTCAAGTTGGTCTAATGACTCCAGGCCAGGTATTGATTACTGCATTAGTAAGTATTTTAGGAACAGTTGGTATTGGACTATATCTGAACCAAGAAATTAGTGGAGCCATGTTCGGGAACACACCAATATTGTGGACAGGAATTATTGGTACATTCTTAGCTTTGGGTTATACAGGAGACCCTGTAAGGCTTGGTTATAAAGGTTTTGGAGAAATTGCAATCGCCTTAGGTTTTGGACCGATTATGGTCATGGGTGCTCATTACGTTTTAACAGCACCGATTCACAACAATGATATCAATCAATGGAACTGGGTAGAAGCGCTAATTGCCTCTGTACCAATTGGAATCTTAGTCATGCTTATTGTGTGGATTAATCAATTTCAAGATGCTCCGTCAGATGCAGCAGTTGGTAAAAATACCTGGGTAGTGCGTACAGCAGTAGATGATGGCTGGATGAGGCTTGAAAAACCACTCTCTCTTTACAAACAGTTCATGGTTGAAGCATTTTTAGCTGTTGCAGCTATTGGATTTTTAGGTATGTTTACAGATTTTGGAACTGTTTATGCTTTTGCAGCACTTCTGCCTGTCTTACTTGTATGGAAAGCATTTAAAATGGCTGATGAGTGGATGATAAAATGGAACAATCCGGATGCTGATAGACAAAAAGTTCCCTATGAACTCTTACTGGTAAATGTTTCTACTATAGGGATTCATTTCTTAACAGGAATTCTACTCTCTGTAGCCTACATACTCTAGGTTGTCTAGATCTGCTAACTTTTCTAAAATCTACAGATTTTATGATGGTATAAATTCACTTCTCACACTTGGATTTGATAGATCGTGGAGAGAACGAGCTTCAAAAAAGTTAGGTGGTACAACAGTCCTTGACCTTGGAAGTGGTACTGGTGCGGCTGAAAAACAACTAGTTGGCTATGAAGTGACGGCATTAGATCCTGATGAAAGAATGTTGTCTCTAAATAATTTTTCTAACAAAATTGTCGGTTCTGCTGAGGCTTTACCTTTCGATGATAAATCTTTTGACAATGTCTACTGTGCATTCGTCTGGAGAAATGTCTCTGATACTGACAAGGCTTTTGAAGAAATAAGAAGAGTTCTTAAAGATGGAGGTAGGTTTGTATTGCTTGATATGACAAGGCCATTAAATACCTTTACTAAATTGCTTCACAAGTTAGGTACATTTATTACTTTGCATTTGATTGGTATATTGACATTCAACTTTAAACAATATAGATTTCTATATACCTCTTTAGATAAGCTAGAGACTCCTGAAGTATTTCTTAAAAAATCAGGATTCAATAATTACTCCATTGAAAGAATGGGAATATTTGGATTTGTCTATTTAGCTGTGTTAAAAAAAAGTTAAAACTTTTTATCTACTCTCTAAAGCTAACTGAACTAAAAGTTGACCAACTGCGTCTTGTGGTAAGCTACCTGTTCTTCGTGCCTTAACATTTAATTCATTATCAAGAAATACCCAGTATGGAAATGATGTGAGACCATATGCATCACCAATTTTTTTATCTAGGTCATAAATCTGTGTTTCGCTCCAGCCTTCTCTTTCTAGCCAATCGTGAGGAGGATAATTACCTCTTGATCTGTCAATTGATGTGGCAACTGCAATAATATCTATACCCTCTGGGACTCCTATGGTATCAATCCATTCTTGTACAGATGGAACTTCTGCTTGGCAGTATGAACACCAATGGGCAAGAAAAAGTATAGCTTTAGCATTACCATTTTTTTCAAGCGCGATTATTTCAGAATTTTCATTTGGACCAGAAAACGTTGGAGCTGGCAGACCAATCGCAACATTATCATCATTTTCACCAGCATACACTGGTAAAACATCTCCAGTTACAGTAGTTTCACCTTCTGGAAGACCAGCAGTTAAGGGTTCAGAGCTTAATGTGACCCCGACTGCGACAGCCAGGCCTATTACTAAAAGTACTCCAGCGGCGATTAAGAAATTTTTATTCAATGTGTTCTTTCCTTGCATAGTCATAATACAGGAGAGATATAAATATAGTTAAAAAAGCGGTACCAGCCATTACAGGAATACTTATGAATCCAAAAATATCAACATACTTGAGGTTACACGGCACATCAATTGCACATGAACCTCCGCCACCACCTCCATTTTGAAGATAGATATGGTACAAACTAACAAAAAAACCACCAAGACTGATGAAACCAAATTTGTAAAAACTTTTTTTATACAGAGACGCAATGAGTATCAATGCTATTGGATACATCAAATAACGTTGGTACCAACAGAATTTGCAAGGAATAAAACCAACAACCTCAGAGTAAACAATACTCCCGATGGCGGAAAAAGTAGCCACACTTGTTGCAAAATATAAAAAT
>CAXHFF010000039.1:0-7069 GCA_964016255.1 uncultured Acidimicrobiaceae bacterium | reverse complement strand
CTTCATCATGGTCATCATGTCCTTCTTCGTCATGATCGTCGTGACCTTCTTCGTCTCCTTGTGAATTGTCTTTAGTTTCTTCTTCGACGGCAGAGGGTGAAGAAGTATCTTCTTCAGTAGCAGTTGGAGAAGTTTCCTCTTGACCTGCACAACTAGCAACAAGGAAACACAATAAAAATAAACTGATTTTTTTCTTCATGCACTTATACTATCAGGAAGACTTATCCGGTTAAATATAAATTTTTCAACTTAAAATTAACCATTTTAAGAGTATTGAATTGAGTTAGTTTTTCTCGAATATTAAAACACCGTTGTGACCACCAAATCCAAATGAATTTGACATTGCTGTAGACAATTCTTTTCTTGTTGCAATATTTGGAGTGTAATTTAGATCACATTCTTCATCTGGATTATGTAAATTAATAGTAGGAGGGATGACTCCATTTTTAAGTGATAACACTGACACCATAGACTCAAAGGCACCTCCTCCACCAAGAAGATGACCGGTCATAGATTTTGTAGATGAAATATCTATTTCATAAGCTTGTTCTCCAAAAACAGTTTTTATTGCTGCAGTCTCATTTTTATCATTGGCCGGTGTTGATGTGCCATGCGCGTTAATGTAGTCAATATCACCTATTGATAAACCAGCATCATCAATTGCTTTTTGCATAGCAACCACGGCACCTTTCCCACCTTCCGCGGGAGCAGTGATATGAAATGCGTCAGTAGTTGCTCCATAACCTGCTACATATCCATATATATCAGCACCTCTTTTAATTGCAGATTCTTCGCTTTCCATAACTAAAACTGTTGAGCCCTCACCCATGACAAAACCATCTCTATCTTTATCAAAAGGTTTACACGCTTGTTGTGGATTTTCATTATTTGTTGAAAGAGCTCTAATTTGTGCAAAGGCTCCAATAGTCATCGAAGTTGTACCTGACTCAGTTCCTCCTGCAATAACCATGTCTACAATTCCATTTTGTATCATGTTTTTAGCTTCCCCAACTGCGTTTGCAGAAGCCGCACATGCAGTAGTAATAGTTAATGATGGTCCTTCTATGCCATATTTAATGGATACTTGACCAGTACTTGAATTAGGCATCAACTGAGTTATGGCTAGAGGATTTATTCTTGAAGCTCCTCTTTCATCAAATGTTCTAACTGCTTGCTCTGTAGAACCAATCCCACCAATACCTGTTCCAAAAACAATACCTACATTGGGACCCAAGCGTTCATCAATATTTAAGTTTGCATCTTTCAGAGCTTCCTCAGTTGCAAATATTGAGAGCTGTGATGATTTATCTAATTTGCGAGCTTGTTGCTTACCCATGTACTCATTGGCATCAAAGTTCTTCACTTCGCCAGCAAAAGAAACTGGGAGTTCGCTTGTATCAAAAGCAGTTATAGTGTCAATACCCGATTCACCATTAATTAAACTCTTCCAAGTATCCGGTACATTATTGGCTAATGGGTTTATTGTTCCAAAGCCAGTGATAACTACACGTCTTTTAGACATGATTGTTTATATTTTAGAATGCAGTAAGTTTACGGCCTGACCAACTGTTCCAACATCTGTTAACTCTTCATCGTCGATTTCTATTTCAAACTCATCTTCAAATGCCATAACTACTTCAACAATTCCTAAGGAATCAATATCTAGATCCTCTTCAAGCTTTGCTTCCATAGTGACTTTTTCGGCATCAATTCCAAGTTCATCAACGAATAGATTTTTTACTTTTTCAAAAACTTCTGTTACTTCCATAGTTATCCCCCTTTAACTTAAGTAGTTAGCCCTCCATCAACTGGAAAAACTTGTCCTGTTATATACTCTGACTCATCTGAACACAAAAAAGATACTATATTTGCAATATCTTCTGGTTTACCAACTCTCTTTATTGAAAGTTGGCCTATAATATCCTCTTTTTGTTGGTCATTTAAAAATGATGTCATGTCTGTGTCAATATATCCTGGAGCCACGACATTAGAGGTTATGTTTCTTGAGCCAAGTTCCTTACTTATTGTTTTTGCCAAACCTATCATGCCAGCTTTAGATGCAGCATAATTTGATTGTCCAGTATTGCCGCTTATTCCAGCAATTGATGAAATAAAAAGTATTCGTCCCCATTTATTTTTCATCATGCCTTTTATAGCTCTTTGTGAAGTCCTAAAAGATCCCGTTAAGTTTGTGTCGATGACTGAATCCCAGTCATCTTGTTTCAGTCTTGGAAAAATATTATCCTTTGTAATCCCTGCATTGTTAACCAAAATATCAACTGATGAAAATTTTTTTTCAACCAGTTCAAAACACTTCTCAACTGAATCATTGTCTGTCACATCAATCTCAACGGCCAGAGCATTTCCACCATTATTTTGAATGGAGTTAACTACTTCAGTTGCCTGTTCTTTAGAACTAGAGTATCCAACAGCAACATTGGTACTCTCACCAAGTTTATAAGCAATGGCTTTACCAATACCCCTTGAACCACCTGTTACTAAAGCTGTTTTCATTATTGAATTTCTTTTTTTCCATGAACAAAATAATCTATAGATTCTTGTATCACATCTACACCTGTTCCATCAAATTCTGGTAGAGCTGCATCTGTTTCGCCTAAAGGAGTTACACGTTGACCTAATTTAATTGCTGCAGCACCCCATGCAAGTCCTGCTCCAACAGCTGTAATGACCATTGTTTCTCCACCCTTTATTGAACCATCTTCAATGCCGTCAACAAAAGCTGTAGGGATAGAAGCAGCTGAAGTATTTCCATACTTATGAACATATTTTAAAGTTTTAGCATTAGGGAGTTTTAGATTTCTCTCTAAGCCTTCAACTATTCTTAAATTTGCTTGATGAGGAATTAGAAGATCTATATCTTCTTTAGTGAGACCTGAAGCCGCAATAGCTTCTTCAGATGCATTCCCCATTGCACGTATACCATTTTTAAATATCTCCTGACCATCAAAAGTCCAAGTGGTCTCAGCTGCGGCATAGGGAGTGAACCTATTCATAGCTGATCCAAAGTTAGGTACTTCTAGAATTGCTAATTTGTCAGAACTCAAACCATTTTTGAATGAATAAATTTCTCCTTCAGATTCATCATTACTTTCTTGCACAACCATTGCGCCTGCTCCATCACCGAAAAGAACTGCTGTATTACGATCTGACCAATCAAGAAGCCATGTTATGTGTTCCGAACCAATGACTACTGCATTCTTATAAATGCCACTCTCGATAAAAGCTTTTGCTTGTTGCATTGCATAAAGAAAACCAGCACAAGCTGCATTTACATCATAGACAATTGCATTTACACAACCCATTTTCTTCTGTACGTGCGATGCTGCAGATGGAACAATACTATCTGGTGTACATGTAGCAAGAATTACAACATCTATATCTTCAGGCTGGAGTCCAGCTGTAGCAATTGCTCTAAGTCCTGCGACCGTTGCCATATCTGAGTTATTGACATGAGAGAATCTTCTTTCCTTAATACCAGTTCTTTGTTGTATCCACTCATCAGATGTATCAATAAACGTAGCCATATCATCATTTGTTACTACATTATCTGGGACGCACTTACCCCAACCTGTTATTGTTGACTTCAAAATTTCTCCCAACTATTTACTAAAAGACTCTAGTGAGTTAATTATTCTAATTTCCTTACTAGATATAGACTTCTTAACCATTCCCGCAGTTACATTGCCAGGACCAATATGTATCCATTCATTGGGTTTAATTTCAGATTCTATCTTCAGTATTTGGTCGTAAAACAAAACAGAATTATCTATTTGATTAACTAACCGGCTTTTTAATGTATCAACACTTGCAAGATTGGCATCAACATTCATATAAACCGGAATTGTTCCCTCTTTTAATTCAACCTGTTCAAGGGCTTCTGCAAGTTTTGGTTTTGCTGGCGAAACAATTTTTGTGTGAAAGGCACCAGCAACTTCCAGAGGAATCACTCTTCTTGCACTGAGGGCTTTAGAATTAGACTTAAGATACTCAAGGTTTTCATTACTTGAACTAATAACAATTTGGGAAGCATCATTGTAGTTAGATATCCAAACTTCAATATCTTGAGAGTTAAGAACTTCAACCTCTTTTAACGTTGCTTCTAAGTCTGTAGTTAGAACTGCAGCCATACCTGTATCGGAATTCTCAACTGATTCTTGCATTGCTTCTCCACGCACAGAAATAATTTTCAGAGCATCCATATAATCAAAAAATCCACTGATAGCCAGAGCCGTATACTCTCCTAGTGAATGTCCAATTAATGCATCTGCGTTTCCATATTTGTTTACAGATTCCAATCCATAACAATATGAGATTGCGAATATATAAGGCTGCGCAATATTGGTTTTTTTAATTGAATCAGCATCACCTTCATTAATCATATCTTGAAGAGACCAGCCAAGAGATTCATCAAAAATATCGATTAAAAGTTCTGGGTACTTCTCTAATAGTTCTTTACCCATTCCAGGTTCTTGAGAACCCTGACCTGGAAACATTCCAATCCAACTCATTACGCTACCTCAGAGACTGCAAACGCAATCGCCATTTCTTGTTCATGAGATAAAGAAATGTGTACATCTTTTATATTTTGACTTTCTGCAATTTCAGCAGCTTTTCCATGAAGAATTACAGTAGGTTTTCCACCACCTGTAATTTCAATTTCCTTCCAATTCAATTGACGCCACCCTTTTCCTAAAGACTTCATAACAGCTTCCTTAGCGGCAAATCTCGCACCAAGCCTTTTTGAAGGATCATTGAATCTATTTGAATAGATTATTTCATTTTGAGTAAAACATCTGTTTTCGAATTTTGATTTATTTTTACTCAATAGTTTTCTTACTCTTTCAAGATTAACTTGATCTACACCAACCCCATAAATACTGGTCATTACAGCTCTATTTCTACAAGTACGTCGCCTTTGTTTACTGGCTGACCCTTTTTAATATTGAATTCTTTTACTACCCCATTAATTGGCGAGGTGATAATATTTTCCATCTTCATTGCTTCAAGAACAAAAAGAGAGTCTCCTTTTTTTACTTTTTTACCCTTTTTAGTCATAGTATCCATAATCGTACCTTGCATGCTTGCAGTTATAATCCCAGGGTTTTTAATACTGCCGGTCAAATCCATTCCTATTCTTTTTGGAGGCTGCGGTGCAAGTGTTGGTGAACCTGTTTCATCAAGAGAGATATTGACCTTGCTTGGCCTGTCTGTAGTAATTTCTTCATCTATATCTTTTATCTTAAAATTTTCCTCTAAGAATTTAACATGGACTCTGCCCTCTTTGAACTCTTTAGTTTTGAGAACATCTCCTAATACATTAATAGTTGTTGGGATTCCTCCAACAATATACTCCTCTAAACAACGTTGTCCTTTAGATAAAGCCTCTTCTCTTGAAACACCCCAAACAATCAATTTTGCAATTAAGTTGTCATAAAAGTGTGAGATTGCGGTTCCCGTTTTAACCCATCCATCTACACGTACTCCATTACCCATAGGTTCTCTGTACTCAGTAATTGTTCCTGGAGTTGGCAAGAAGTTATTAGTTGGATCTTCTGCGTTAATCCTAAACTCAATACTGTGGCCTCTAGGCTCTACAATAAAATCTTCTAAGGAATTTCCAAGAGCTATTTTTATTTGTTCTTTAACAATATCAATTCCGTATCTCATCTCAGTAACGGTATGTTCAACCTGTAACCTTGTATTCATCTCAAGAAAGTAAAAATTTTCATCTACATCAGCTAAAAACTCTACTGTCCCAGCATTGACATAATTTGAGATTTCAGCAATTTTCATAGTTGCTTCTTTCAGTTTTTCTTTTCCATAATCTGATAACCAAATAGGAGGGCTTTCTTCAATGAGTTTTTGATTTCTTCTTTGTAGAGAACAATCTCGTTCACCAAGGTAGACATGATTTCCAAATTTATCACTTAGAATTTGAGTCTCGACATGCCTTGCAGGTTTAATAAATTTCTCAACATAAACCTGGTCAGAGCCGAAGTATGCTTCACTTTCTCTTTTTACAATTTCAAAATTTTCATTTAACTCTTCATCATTCTTTACTATTCGTAAACCTTTTCCACCACCACCATGGGCTGCTTTTAATGCAACGGGATAACCAAACCGATTAGCATCTTTTAACGCCTCCCTTTTAGTTCTTGAAGGCTTTAATTGCCCAGGAACCGGTTGCAATCCTGCTTTAGAAATTAATTTACGAGATTCAATTTTGTCACCCATTGACTTTATTGTCTCAGGATTAGGCCCAATCCAGGTAACTCCTTTTTTATGCACTGCTTTTGCAAAATCTGCATTTTCTGCCAAAAAGCCATACCCCGGATGTACTAAGTCTGCGTTTGTTTCTACTACTGCTTTCATAATATTCTTAATGTTCCTGTAGCTCTCTGCTGGAAGTGATCCACCTAGATAATAGGATTCATCAGCTCTTTTTACATGAAGTGAATCAGCATCAACATCTGAATAAACAGCAATAGTGTGTAGGCCCATCTCCTTTGCAGAACGGATTATGCGGAGTGCTATTTCACCACGATTTGCAATAAGAAGTCTATTTTGTGTCATGATTTATTTTATTTTGTATGCAATTAGAACTGCAGCAAATGCCTTTATTGAATCACCTATTAAAAATGGTATGACGCCAATCGTGAAAGCTTCTATTACAGAAATATTTAATATAAGAGTAAGTCCAAAAACACCGCTCAGGTATATCATTCCCGTTCCTAAAACTATTGCAAGTAGAGGTGTGTGCGATAATCTTCCGACAATTTGTGCAGCTAGAAAGAACCCAATAATGTAACCAATTGTCGGACTTTTTAAAATTGCTAGACCTGCAACACTTCCTGAAAAGAAAGGTAAGCCTGCTAAGCCCGTAAAAAGATACATCAACATACTAAGAGATCCGAAGGTACTTCCTAATAAGAGACCAGCTAAAATAACAACGAATGTTTGTGCTGTTATCGGTACAGGTGTAATTGGAAGCTCAATTCTAATTTGAGCACTGAGTGCAGTCACTATTGCAAAACCAAAAGAAAGAAAT
>CAXHFF010000038.1:0-7239 GCA_964016255.1 uncultured Acidimicrobiaceae bacterium | reverse complement strand
CCACACGTGTGTTCTCGTCGGCAGCGTCAGATGTGTATAAGAGACAGATATAAATTTATAAATCTTTTCACTAACTCTTCCGGGAATGGTGCTGGATGGCCAATCTTTTTTGCTCTTGCTGGATTAATATTCCAGATCGATAATGTTGAGTCCATAAATTCATCCTTTTCAAGTGTAGACGTACCCTTAACTCCTTTAGACATACCATCCTTTGAGAAGACAAGGCAGTACTCATGAATATCTCTAATCACAGGATTGGAGGCAGAAAGCCAGCTTCCCCATGCAAAGTTTGCGTTTGCACCCTTAGATTTTTGCCAGATGATTTCTCCTCTCATAATAAAACCCAAATTAAGCATGATCTCAGTAAACATATTAGAAAATGGTATGTATGGTTTACGTCCAAGATTTGCGACGTTTATTACGAGTCTTCCACCCGATTCTGTAACTCTATATACCTCTCCAAAACATTTTTCTATAAGTTTCCAATATTCATCATCTTCAAGGTTGCTATCACTCAATTTCCCAACATTATATGGTGGTGAAGTTACTGTTAGTGAAACACAGTTATCAACAAGGTCATCCATATTTTCGGATGTTTTGTTAAAAATCAAATTCTTTATTTCTGATTTATTGTTTTTTTTAATTTCAGTTTTGCTTTCATCAACTTGAAATCTGGATACAAAACCTTTTCTTGACCCCATGCCGTCTTCATAAACTGATTTTCTACCCATAAGTTAAATATTAGATACATTTTCCCCTAAAATTACCAAATGAGAAAATCAAAAAAAATTATTAGCTTGTTGGTTAGTATTTTTTTAGTAACTTCTTTAGTTCCCGAGGTTGCTCAGGCCAAGCACTTAGATTTTCTGTATCAATTAAAGTTTCCGGTCGATCATATAAAATCGCATTTTTACGATGATTGGAAAGAGAAAAGAGGCGGAGGAACTAGGCTCCACGAAGGACAAGATGTTAGGGCACCAAAAGGGGCTAAAATAGTTGCTGTTGCTGATGGTGAAATTAACACTGTAGGCTACAGTGAGTCATCTGGGTATTACATTGCCATAGATCACTTAAATGGATGGCTTTCTTTATATGTTCATCTAGATGATGACATAATAGGAAATGATAATGCTGGCGACAAAACAACTGCTTTTGCAAAAGACTTTAAAAAGGGCGATCCTGTGAAACAAGGAGAAACCATTGGCTTTGTTGGAAATTCAGGAAATGCAGAAGGAACAGTTCCCCATTTACATCTCGAACTGAGGTATTTAGGCAGATCACAAGATGTGTACAAGTATATTGCTAAAGCTTGGGAGAATTATCTAAAAGCTAAATTGTTTCCGAAGAACACAGCATCTTTATTAATTTACTAGATTAATAATCTGACTTTTAACCTCATCTTTATCTTCATAATCAAGAATCACTTCTAATGCCTCATTTTTTTCACTGTAAAATATATAAATAAGGTTGTCAATTGATGTAATTTCTTCTGATGGCTCAAATGGAGAAGTCCATATAATCCTTTTTAAAGAGCTATTTTTGATAGCTTCTAAAAAAGTTGTCCTCTGCGATTCATTGTCTGACTCTAGAAAAACTCCACAATATGCACCGCTACTTGCAGTTGATATATGAGAATCATCTTTAAGATCACCAGTCGCTTTTTTACCTATGAACTGTTCTGAAATTTCTTTTGGAGTGCTATCTGATACAAAAACTCTTACATCTTGATTTTGTTCATTTAAGCTTTCAAGCAACTTTACATCAAGCTCATCAGATGGATTTACACAAATTACTGGCATATAGTGAAATTATACTTATAAATCGTATAAAACTAGACCCCATACTTTTTTATTATTTAAACAGGAGTCAACTACAATGGTCTTATGGCAAACGTAGATATAGATTTAGGTAAGTATTCACTCGGCTGGTCCGACCCAGAAAATAACGCATTTAAACCCGAAAAAGGTTTAAACGAAGACATTATTAGAAAAATGTCTGAAATTAAAGAAGAACCACAATGGATGCTTGATTATAGGTTAGACGCCTATAAAAAATTCTTAAAAAAACCTATGCCTGAATGGGTTGCAAAAGAAAAGCTTGCAGCTTTAGATTTTGATGATATTTACTACTATGTCAAACCAGCTGAAGAACAAACAGACTCTTGGGATATGGTTCCTGATGATATAAAAGAAACCTATGAAAAATTAGGTATTCCGGAAGCTGAAAGAAGTTATCTAGCAGGTGTAACGGCACAATACGATAGTGAAGTTGTCTATCATAAAAACAGAGAAGACTTAGAAAAGCTAGGTGTATTATTTTGCGATATGGACACTGCTGTTAGGGAGTATCCAGAATTAGTTAAAGAGTATTTTGGAACAGTGATTCCATCCGGAGATAATAAATTTGCTGCATTAAATTCAGCTGTATGGTCTGGAGGTTCATTTATTTATGTGCCTAAAGGAGTCCATCTAGAAGATCCATTACAAGCATATTTCAGAATTAATGCTGAAAATATGGGACAGTTCGAAAGAACCTTAATACTTGTAGACGAAGGAGCATCAGTGCATTACATAGAAGGATGTTCCGCACCTGTTTATACAACTGATGCTTTGCATTCAGCGGTTGTTGAGATAGTAGTTAAAGCATCAGGAACTTGTAGGTATACAACTATTCAAAACTGGTCTAATGATGTTTATAATCTAGTTACAAAAAGAGCACAAGCATATGGCAACGCAACAATGGAATGGATTGATGCAAATCTTGGTTCATCATTAACTGTAAAATATCCATCCGTCCACTTAATGGAACCAGGTGCTCATGGTGAAGTCTTGTCTGTAGCTTTTGCAAACTCAGGACAACATCAAGATACAGGTGCAAAAATGGTTCACATAGCACCCGATACAACATCTCTAATCACTTCCAAATCCATATCAAAAGGTGGAGGAAGAGGAGCCTACAGGGGTCTTGTAAGAGTTGAAGAAGGTGCAGAAACTGCTAAAAGTTTTGTAAGATGTGATGCTTTGATACTTGATGATAATTCAAGATCAGACACATATCCATATATGGAAATTGAAGAATCCACAGCCGAAATTGGTCACGAGGCAACTGTATCAAAAGTTGGAGAGGACCAACTGTTTTATTTAATGAGTAGAGGTCTTTCAGAAGAAGAAGCAACTTCTATGATTGTTGCAGGATTTGTTGAAGAATTTACCAAAACACTGCCAATGGAATATGCCATGGAGTTTAATAAACTCATTGAAATAAATATGATTGAAGCCGGCGCTGTCGGATAAACTAGATTAACAGGTTGATATTGAACAATATAATAATTGATAAAAAAGTACGCTCTAAACAAAACGAAGATATTGCTGACTTAACCAATAAAAATGAAGATTGGAAATACTCTCCACTTCAGTCTGATATTAACAACCTTGAATTAGGAAAAAATACTGATCTTGAAGTAACCGAGGGATTTGACGTTAACACAAACGGAACTACTTTTAATATAAATAATCAAATAGAAGGTCTTACCTTTACAGACCTAACAGAAATTCAAACTCCTGTGATTGATGAGTCTATTAAAAGACCTATAGACAAATTCCTTTTTCAACAGCTTACAAAAGCTACAGGGGGGTTTCGTATTGATGTAAATGATGATGTTACCGAATATTGCAAAGTTAATTTTGAATCTAAAGAAAATACAATCCCATATATAGGCGTAAACGTAAATAAAAATAAAACAGCAAAGTTTTTTATCAACTTCAGTGATTTAGTTCAAAGTAATACCTACCCATTAATAGAACTTTATTTAGATGTTAATTCCAATCTTGAAATAATTATCCAAGCGACCTCTAGCCATGAAATTAATTTAATTAATTCTCTTTATGCAAAGCTTGAAAAAGATTCATCCCTATCAATTCATACAGTAAGCACAGGGGGGGTATTTTCAAGATCTCGAATGGACATAGATTTAGTAGGAAATGGTTCAAACTTCAATATTGACGGGGTATATTTTGGTGAAAATAAACAAGTTCATGATAATAGAGTATTTGTGAATCATCTTGGACAAAATACAACTTCAAATATGCAAACTAAAGGTGTACTTGGTGATGAAAGTACCTCTATCTTTACTGGGACTATTCACATAGCTGAAGGAGCAACTAAAACTGAATCTCATCAAGAAAATAGAAATATACTTCTCAGTGAAAAAGCAAGCGCGCAATCTGTTCCTAACATGGAAATTTTATGTGATGATGTTATATGTGGACACGGTTCATCAGTTGGCCCAATAGATGAAAATCTATACCATTATGTTATGTCAAGAGGGATCAATAAGGAAAATGCTGAAAAACTACTAATCAAAGGTTTCTTCAATGAAGTTATCAATAAAGATAGCTGGCAAATTATCAACAGTGAAGTTGCCTCACAACTAACTACAAAATACCAAAATGTTCTTGAGAGGTCAAACAATGGATAAAATTAAAGTTCTGAACATAAGTGAGTTAGAAAATAATCAATCCACCGTAGTTAATGTAAATGACAAAGAAATAGCTGTCTTTAATGTTGAAGGAGAATTCTTTGCTATTGATGACAGATGTTCCCATGCAGATGAATCATTATCTGAAGGTGAAGTGTATGACTGTAAAGTGGAATGTCCCGCCCACGGAGCTGAGTTTGATTTAAAAACAGGTGAAGCTTTGACACCACCAGCATCAAAATCAGTATCTTGCTACCAAACAAGTATTGATGAAAGTTCGATTTATATAGAAGTAGAAACAAATGCTTAAAGTTCAAAATTTAGAAGTTTCAGTAGGTGAAGTTCAGATATTAAAAGGCGTTGATATGGAAGTACCTTCAGGAGAGCTTCATGCGATTATGGGCCCAAATGGATCTGGAAAATCAACTTTTTGTCATGCAGTAATGGGAAACCCTGATTATGACCAGTCCGGGAACATAACAATTGGTGAAACAGATGTTTCTAAATTAACTCAATTTGAAAGATCAACTGCTGGAGTTTTTCAATCATTCCAATATCCTGTTGGCCTCCCAGGAGTAACATTAAAAGAATATACAAATGAAATTAATCCTGATTTGAGTGACGATGAAATAAATATCCTCTCTAAAAAGTTTAATGTTCAAGAATTTCTCACCAGAGACGTTAACGTAGATCTTTCTGGTGGAGAGAAGAAAAGATCAGAACTATTTCAACTTGCAATAAAAAAACCTAAAGTTGCATTACTTGATGAAATTGACTCAGGACTAGATATTGATGCTATCAAATCAGTTTCATCTCTTATAAATGAGAATAGAGATGATCAGACTTCGTACGTTTTAGTTACTCACTACAGTAGGATTTTGAAATATCTAGATGTTGATAAAGTTCATATTGTTGTTCAAGGTAATGTAATCAAATCTGGTGGTCAAGAATTGATTGAAGAAGTTGATTCGAATGGATACACTCAATACCAGGAATAAAAAAATTGAATAAAAAAAATATGCGAATAGAAAAAGACTCAATGGGAGAATTTGAAGTACCAGAGTCAGCCAAATACGGCGCATCAACTGCAAGAGCTGTAGAAAACTTTCCCATATCCAAGCTTAGATTTTCAAGAACTTTTATAAAATCTTTAGCTGAAGTCAAAAAGGCTTGTGCGGTGGTAAACGAAAAAAATAATCTTCTCGAAAAAAACTTAGCTTCCGCAATTATTACCAGTTCTCAAGAAGTGATAGACGGAAAACATGACGAAGATTTTGTATTGGATATTTTTCAGACAGGTTCTGGTACATCCACAAATATGAATGCTAACGAAATAATTGCAAATCTTGCCTCCCTAGAAAGTGGAGAGTCTGTGCATCCAAATGATCATGTCAACATGAGTCAATCATCTAACGATATAATACCGACAGCAACTAATGTTGCATGTGTTCTTGAAGTTACAGAAGGATTATTGCCTGAATTACATAATTTAAGCAATTCTCTTAAAGAAAAAGGAGAAATCTGGGAAAAAGTTTATAAGAATGGGCGTACTCACTTGATGGATGCAACCCCAGTAACTTTAGGTCAAGAATTTATGGGATATGCTTCTTTAATTACAGAGAGATCTACAGACATAGATATCGCATTGAATAATGTTAGAAAGCTTGCGATAGGGGGAACCGCAGTTGGGACTGGTATCAACGCTCCAGAAAATTTTGGAAGTAACGTTGCACTTGAATTACAGCAATCACTCAACACTTCATTTGAAGAAGTAGAAAATCACTTCATAAGGCAAGGTTCAAGAGAAGAAATAGTACAACTTTCAGGATCATTAAAGTCTTTAGCCGTATCACTTTTTAAAATAGCAAATGACATTAGATGGATGGGAAGTGGACCAGTTTCAGGTTTAGGAGAATTAAAAATACCTGCTCTTCAACCAGGTTCTTCAATTATGCCAGGGAAAGTAAATCCAGTAATCCCAGAGATGATGATGCAGGTTTCAGCCCAAGTAATAGGAAATGATTCAACAATAACTTTTTCCGCAGCAAATGGTAATTTTGAATTGAATACAATGTTGCCCGTTATGGCTCACAATATTTTGGAAAGCATATCAATTCTTACGACAGCAACAAAAACATTTACAGAAAAATTGGTAATTGGACTTGAAGCGAATACAGATAAATTAGATGAAAATATTCAAAAGAACTCAATTTTAGTGACTGCTTTAGTTCCTAAACTTGGTTACGATATTGCAGCAGAAGTTGCCAAAGAAGCTGTTGCCACAAATAGTACTATTAAAAATGTTCTGCTTAATAAAGCATTACTGTCTGAGAATGAAATAGACGAACTTCTTAATATAGAAAAACTTATTTAATGTTCACAAAAGTAGCAATTGCATCTGACCATGCTGGCTACGAATTAAAACAATACATTCTTAATAATTTAGATAAAAATATAGAAATAAATGATTTCGGTACAGAATCTAATGAAAGTTGTGATTTTCCTGATTATGCATCAAAGGTTTGTGAATTTATTCTGGAAAATCAGGACTACAGGGGGATATTAATTTGTGGTAGTGGAGTAGGAATGTCAATAGCAGCTAATAAATTTTCTGGAATACGTGCTGCCAATGTAACAGATGAAATAACAACAATTCAGAGTGTTGAACATAATAATGTAAACGTACTTTGCCTTGGAGCTAATAATGTGGATAACGAGACTGCAAATAATTTAATCTCAGCATTTCTTTCTGCAAACTTCAG
>CAXHFF010000037.1:0-7293 GCA_964016255.1 uncultured Acidimicrobiaceae bacterium | reverse complement strand
TTATCTTAATAATTTAGCCCGACTTACGTCGGGCTAAATTAAATTTTAACTAGTGAGTGGTTTATTAGCCACCAGCTGTTACGTCAGTAACAACAATTTCACCAGAAATTATTTTTGCTCTAACTTCTGCAACTTCTGCAGTTAAAGCTGCGACTTGGGATGCCATGTCAGCAGGTCCTTCGTCAGCAAATAATGAACTTCCATCAACCAACCATGTTGGTCCAACACCGTTTTCAGCAGAACCGTATGAGTTTATTGAACTCATTACCATTCCTGCGTTAACTCTGTCACTGATTGCTGCGTAAACTGAGTAGTCTACGTTTTTCATCATTGATGTGATCATTGTTCCAGGATGCATAAAGTCTTGATTTGAGTCAACACCTATTGCAAAGTTTCCTGTTTCTTCAGCAGCTTCATATGCTCCGTTACCAGTTGAACCACCAGCTGCAAATATAATATCTGCACCTTGTTCAAAACAAGCTAATGCGATTTCTTTACCTTTAGCAGGATCTCCCCAGCTTCCGGCATAACCATCACATACTTTTATATCAGGATTAGCGTATCTAGCGCCTTCTTCCCAACCAGTTTGAAATTTTCTGATAATTGGAACGTCCATACCACCCATGAAAGCTACATGACCAGTTTTGGAAAGTTTTCCAGCTATATACCCAACCTCAAATGAACCCTCATGTTCTTTGAAAATAAGGTTTTGGACGTTAGGCAATAAGTCACCGTTGTCCGCTGTTACAACCATATCAACAATCGCAAATTGTACATCTGGGTTAGCTATTGCTGCTTCTTTTGTGATTTCTGCTTCTGAGAAACCGATCGTAATGATCATTTCTTTTCCATCAGCTAGAAAGTTTTGGATAGCAGCTGCTCTTTCGCTAGGTTCTGTTTCTACATAGTCTCCTTGAATGCCAAGTTCAGCTACAGCTTTGTCGTAGCCTCTTTTAGCAGAGTCCATGAAGGAAAGGTCACCTAATGCGCCAAGAACGATACCAACTTTTAATCCATCTGGTTCTGCTGCAGGTGCTGCAGTTGTAGCAGGTGAGTCCAGTGACTCTTCCTCAACAACGACTTCAGCAACCTCCTCTGTTGCAGTGTCTGATCCGCCACAGGCAGATAGAACCAACATCAGAGATAGCAAAATCAAAGAAGATTTTCTTTTATTTGTTATCATTTATTTACTCCTTCATTATTTAAATAATGATTATTTAAGTTTATCACTTTATAGAGAACTGCCGAATCAGGATAGAAATATTTTTATTTTTAAGGGAGTAGTGATGAAGTTTTTGTTATGATTGAAAATAATTTATCATCATCGACTTTATTCATCCAGTGTACATTTTTATCTCTACCAGATATTTCATTAACATCTACTACCGTTTGGCCGACCGTAAGTTCTGAAGAAGTCTCCACCTCAACATTAACAAAGTCTCCTGTTGTCAGTGAACTGTCAACAAGATAAGCTGTCACAAATGCATCATGCACGGGAGTACCATCTGGAAACTTTTTCTTAACAATCTCTAGATTTGCTAATCGGGACATTAAGCCAACAAGAAGTTCGGACGTTTTTGTTTTTGTTTCAGATATATTTTGTATTCTATCCGAAGTTGAAATTGCTTGGTGAGTAACATCAAGCCCCATCATTACTAATTTTATGCCAGAGTGTAAGACTATTTCTGTAGCATCCGGATCAACTAAAATATTAAATTCTGCTGCTGGTGTTGTGTTTCCACCTGTTGCACTTCCACCCATAAAAATTATTTGTTCGATATTATCTGAAATTTCAGGCTTTTCAATTAATGCCTTTCCTATATTTGTCATTGGGCCAAGTACACAGATAGTTACCTTTTCTTCAGAACTTGATATTGATTGTTTTAAAAAGGAGACTGCGTCTAAGTCCTCTTCGGTTTTCGAGGGTTGTGGAAAGGGAACTCCTCCGAGGCCGTCAGTTCCATGAACCCACTCGGCAGTTAATAGTTCTCTTTTTAAGGGAGTGCTTTCACCCTCATAGACGTGTATATTATTTCTATCAGCGTGTTCAAGTATTCTCAGAGCATTTGTAGTGCCAACTTTTACGCCAACATTTCCCGCTACTGTAGTTATTCCTAGAATTTCTTCATCAGAGAAATGTGCGAGTGCAATTAATATTGCTACTGCATCATCAGTACCTGGATCAGTATCAATTATTATTTTCATTTAGTTTGGTTTATATTAAGACTCAGAGTCAGCAAAGTCAACTGGTGGCTCTGTTGGAGCTTCAACCGCTTCAAATTCTAAGATACCTTCTTCGGAATTGAGAGAGATTACAATAGTTGATCCAGCCTTATATTTACCCTGCAATAATTCTTCTGATAGAGGGTCTTCAAGTAATCTTTGTATAGACCTTCTTAGTGGTCGAGCACCAAACTCCTTGTCATAACCCTCTGTAGCTAAAAACTCTTTTGACTCCTCAGATAAGACAATTTCAATATCAGAGTTCTTAAGTTGCTTGTGGACTCTGTCTAACATCAAGTCTACAATTTCAGTTACTTCCTCAACAGTAAGTTGGTGGAATACTATTGTTTCATCTATTCTATTTAAAAACTCTGGTCTAAAGTGCCTCTTAAGCTCTTCAGCTACTTTAGATTTCATTTTTTCGTAAGATCCAGTGTCACCAAGATTACTAAAACCAATATTTTTACTTAGATCTTTTGTTCCTAGATTAGAGGTCATAATGATTACTGTATTTTTAAAGTCAACAGTTCTTCCCTGAGCGTCTGTCAATCTACCATCTTCAAGAATTTGAAGCAGGGTGTTGAAAACATCGGGATGAGCTTTTTCAACTTCATCTAATAAAACAATACTGAAAGGCTTCCTTCTAACGGCTTCGGTTAGTTGTCCGCCCTCGTCATATCCTACATATCCTGGAGGAGACCCTATCAGTCTACTGACGGTATGCTTCTCCATGTACTCGGACATATCTATCTGTATTAAGGAATCTTCATCTCCAAAAAGGAACTCTGCTAATGCTTTTGCTGTTTCAGTTTTTCCAACACCTGATGGTCCCAGGAAAATAAAAGATCCAGATGGTCTTTTTGGATCTTTTAATCCAGATCTGGTTCTTCTTATTGCTTTGGAGACAGCATTTATAGCTTCATTTTGACCAACTATTCTCTTGTGGAGTTCATTTTCCATTTCAAGTAATCTAGCCGTTTCTTCTTGAGTGAGTCTATGAACAGGTATTCCAGTCCATTGTGCAAGAACTTCAGCGATTTCTTCTTCATCAATTACCATTTCTATATCTGTAGAAGATACTCCTTCAAGCGAATCAATTTCTTCTAGTAAAATTTTTTCCTGATCTCGAATTTGAGCAGCTTTTTCGAAAAGCTGTGATTGAACTGCATCAATTTTTTGCTCTCTATAATTTTTTAATTTATCTGACAGTTCTTGTTTTTCTGGGTCTAAAGGTTTTTTATAAACTCTCATTCGACTGCCAGCTTCATCTATCAAGTCAATGGCTTTATCTGGTAAGAATCTATCTGAAATGTAGCGATCAGCCATATTTACAGCAGAAGCAATTGCCTGATCTGTATATCTTACTCCGTGGTGTACTTCGTACCTATCCTTAAGTCCACCAAGTATTTCAATTGCATCAGGCAAATTAGGCTCATCAACTTTTACTGACTGAAAACGTCTTTCTAATGCGGCATCTTTCTCAAAATGCTTTCTAAATTCTTCAAGTGTTGTCGCTCCAACTGTTTGTAGTTCCCCTCTAGCTAACATTGGTTTCAGAATTGAGGCTGCATCAATAGCTCCTTCAGCAGCTCCTGCTCCAACTAAAGTATGAATTTCATCAATGAAAAGTACTATATCGCCTCGTGTTTTAATTTCTTTTAGAACTTTTTTAAGTCTCTCTTCAAAGTCACCTCGATATCTTGAACCAGCAACTAGTGATGACAGGTCTAGGGTATAAATTTGTTTTCCTTGAAGGGTTACTGGAATATCTCCTGATACAATTTTTTGGGCTAAACCTTCAACTATTGCGGTTTTACCTACACCAGGTTCTCCAATCAATACTGGGTTGTTTTTTGTTCTACGAGATAATATTTGCATAACACGCTCAATCTCTGTTGATCTGCCGATGACAGGATCTAATTTACCTTCTTTAGCCATCCTTGTAAGGTTTCTTCCAAATTGATCTAGTATTGCCGAGCCAGTACCTGAGCCTGATCGTTCACGTCCACCAGTTGATGCAGATTGTGTTTTTTTGCCTTCTCCAGAAGAAGAAATTAACTTTATAACTGTTTGTCTAACCTGTGAAAGCTCTGCGCCTAATTTTTTAAGTACTTGTGCGGCGACTCCTTCACCCTCTCGAATAAGTCCTAATAAAATATGTTCCGTGCCGATATAGTTGTGTCCAAGTTGAAGCGCTTCTCTAAGGGATAGCTCTAGTACTTTTTTCGCTCTTGGTGTAAAGGGAATATGTCCACTGGGTGATTGCTGTCCTTCACCAATGATTTCTACTACCTCTGATCTGACTGAGTCTATGTTGATGCTCAATTCTTCAAGTGCTTTTGCTGCGTGACCTTCACCCTCTTGGATAAGTCCTAAAAGAATATGTTCCGTGCCAATATAATTGTGGTTAAGCCTTCTAGCCTCTTCTTGAGCAAGGACAACAACCCTACGGGCTCTATCTGTAAATCTTTCAAACATACGTTTATATTAATAAGTCTCTGTTTATACGCCTAAACGAAAATTACATGTATTTATTAAATTAACTTAATCTATGTTTATGGATTCAAATGATCTAACAAACATAATACCTATACCAAGTTTATGGGACAATTTGGAAAAGCTTGAAAAGCGCTTGTTTGAAGTTACTGTTTCTGAAGATACTTACCTCACAGAAATATCTCAATACCTTATGGAAGCTGGAGGTAAAAGATTTAGGCCAATAATTTCACTTTTAGCAGGTGAGTTAGGCACTGAAAATAAAGATAAAGTCATCGACGCAGGTATTTCTGTAGAGTTAATTCATCTCGGAAGTTTATACCATGATGATGTAATTGACGAAGCTACAACACGCCGAGGAGTTGAAAGTACTAATCGTAAATGGAATGCTACTTTAGCTATATTGGCAGGTGATTACCTTCTTGCCAGATCCTCTGAGCTTGCAGCAGACAATTTGGGGCTCGAATCTGTAAAACTACTCGCATCAACATACGCAGAACTAGTTGTTGGGCAGACCAAAGAAGTTCAGTTTTCTTTTGATACAAAACATGGAACAGATGACTACTTGGAAGTTATCGGCGGCAAAACAGCAAGTTTGATTAGAACTAGTGCAAAACTTGGAGCGATGGCATCAAATAGTTCACCTGGCTTAATAGAGTCAATTAGTTCATGGGCTTGGCACAGTGGAATTATTTTTCAAATAACTGATGATATCTTAGATCTAAATTCTGACACCGAAACATTAGGAAAGCCAGCAGGTAACGATATTCTTGAAGGCACCTATACCCTGCCTGTTCTCCTTGCTCTTGAAAAAGATCGAATCAAAATTGAAGATATATTACATCAGGTTAAGAATTCTGAAATAGAACTTGTTGAAGTTCTACGGGAATTTAATAACGATGAAATAGTTGAAGAATCTAATAAATTTGTAAATCATCATTTTAAACAGAGCAATGAGGCAATAAAAAATATAGAAGATAAGAAAATTTCTAATATTTTAAATAATATAAACGAATACCTTCTTCAAAGAAGTAATTAATTTTCAGGTTTTAGCTGTGGAAAAGCTACAACTTCCCTTATAGATGTATTTCCTGTAAGCATCATTATAAATCTATCTATTCCAAATCCTAGGCCACCTGTAGGAGGCAATGCATGTTCTAGTGCTTCTATATAGTCCATGTCTTCAACGTGTGCCTCTTCGTCGCCTGATTCTTTTTTCATTGCTTGAGCTTTTAATCTCGATTCCTGTTCAACAGGGTCTATTAATTCAGAAAATCCATTTGCAAGCTCGCTTCCAAAAGCAAAGAGCTCGAATCTTTCAGTAATATTTTTGTTATTTTTGTTGTTTCTTGCAAAAGGAGAGACTTCTACTGGATAGTCTGTGACAAAAGTTGGATTTACTATTTTTTCTTCTACGAACCTCTCAAAAAGATTGTAAACAAGAAGACCCGTAGTATTTATTTCCTTATCAACTTCTATGTCTTTTTTGCCAAGTTCTTCTAAGACTTCATTGAAGTTACTATCGAATTCAACTTTCACGCCAACTTCTTCAGAAACTAAATCAAACATTGATACCTTGCTCCATGGAAATGAAAAATCTCCATTTTTTTCATCGAAAGAAATATTGTGACTCAAATCAAGATTCTTAAACACCGCTGAACACATATTCTCAACCATTTCAATGACGCCATTGACATTTGTGAAGGCTTCGTAGCTCTCCATCATTGTGAATTCTTGCAAATGAGTCTGGTCTATGCCTTCATTTCTAAAAACTTTTCCTAATTCAAATACTTTCTCAAAACCTCCAACTATCATTCTTTTCAAATATAACTCTGGAGCAATTCTCAAGTACATATCAACATCAAGTGCATTGTGATGGGTTATAAATGGTTTAGCAATTGCCCCTCCAGCCTTGGGCTGCAATGTAGGGGTTTCTACTTCAATAAAATCTTCACCATGCATAAATTGTCTGATGATATTAATAACTCTCGATCGAATTTCTAAAGTCTTTTTTGCATCTGGATTAACAATAAAGTCTAAGTACCTCTGACGAAACCTTGTTTCCTTGTCTTTTAATCCATGCCATTTTTCAGGAAGGGTTCTTAGTGACTTTGATAAAATTGTGCTGGAGGACACTTTAATTGAAAGCTGACCTTTTTTAGTCTTCATAATCTCACCTTTAACTCCTATCATGTCGCCAGAGTCATATTTTGTGAATAAGATATTCTCATGCTCAGATAAAGTTTTTGCATCAACAAGAAGTTGTATCTTTCCAGAATTATCAATCATGTCAAAAAATGATAGTTTCCCAAAAGAGCGTCCATTTAAAATGCGGCCACGAATCTGTACTTCTATTCCAGAATGCTCTGCTTCTTGTAAATCGCTATGTTTATCAATAACGTCAGCAATGTTTGAAGTAGCAATAAATTCAGTTGGAAAGGCGTCATTATAGTTTTCTAGAAAGAATTGAATTTTTTCAGTTCTAAGGTCGTATATTTCTTTTTCTGATTTGGAAAAATTACTCACTTATATATCCTAATTATTTAAATTATATATTTCTTCAAGTCAATCTAG
>CAXHFF010000036.1:0-7360 GCA_964016255.1 uncultured Acidimicrobiaceae bacterium | reverse complement strand
CCACCACGTGTGTTCTCGTCGGCAGCGTCAGATGTGTATAAGAGACAGCTCTGTAACAACTTTTCTTGTTTCACTTGGTTTAATTATTTTATCTACCAATCCAAGTTTTGCAGCAATATCTGGATTGCTAAATTTTTCATTATATTCATCCACGAGCTGTTTTTTTAAGGTCTCTTTGTCAGATGCTTCTTTAATTTCTTTCCTGTGAACGATATCCACCGCACCCTCTGCTCCCATAACTGCAATTTCAGCACTTGGCCATGCAAAAAGCTTATCTGCCCCAAGTCCCATTGAGTCCATAACGATGTAGGCACCTCCATATGCTTTTCTAACAACGACACAAACCCTAGCGACTGTGGCTTCAGAGTATGCATAAAGTAATTTAGCACCACTTTTGATGATGCCTCCATGTTCTTGTTCAACACCTGGAAGAAAACCAGGTACATCTACAAGCGTCAGAAGAGGTATGTTAAAAGCATCACAAAAACGAACAAATCGTGCGGCTTTCTCAGATGAATCAATATCTAATACGCCAGCAAACTCTAAGGGCTGGTTGGCAATAATCCCAATCGTGTTTCCATTAATTCTTGCAATTGTAGTGATGATATTTAGTGCATAGTTTGCATGAATAGGGTACTGCTCCCCATCGTCGACAATATTATTGATGATGTCATTCATATCATATGGTTGATTTCTATTCTCAGGAATAAGTGAATCAAGTACGTCTACATTTTTTTCTGTATCATCTTCAGTAATAAATACGGGAGGCTTCTGTTCAGCTGACTGTGGTAAGAAACTTAAAAGATACCGTACTTCATCAAATGCTTGTTGTTCATCCTCACAAATTTGGTGACTTACACCTGATTGTGTTCCATGAGCTTCTATTCCTCCGAGTTCCTCAAAACTTACATCTTCTCCAGTTACCGTTTTGACAACAGCAGGACCAGTTACATAAAGTTGACCAATATCTTTTACTTGAAAAATAAAATCAGTCAACGCTGGGCTATAAACGGCTCCACCAGCTGACGGTCCAACAATTACTGAGATTTGAGGTATTTTTCCAGAGGCTTGTACGTTCTTTTTAAATATTTGGGCATATCCATATAGTGAGGAGATTCCTTCTTGAATACGAGCACCACCAGAATCTTTAATACCAATAATTGGAGCTCTTGCTTCTAAAGCAAGATCCATGACCCGAAGAATTTTTTTTGCAACTATCTCACCTAGACTTCCTCCCATAATAGAGAAATCTTCTGAGTAGATAAAAACAGGCCTTCCGTGAATAGTTCCAGAGCCGGTAATGACTGCCTCACCATTAGGATTTTCTTCAGACGAGACGTTTTCATCTATTTCACTAAAAGAACCTTCATCCAAGACAAGGTGAATTCTCTCATATGCTGTTAGCTTACCTTTTGGGTGTTGAACTTTTTTAGCTCGTTCATCTCTAATTTCAGCTAAATTTTCTTCTGACATGCTCGTTTTTCCTGTTTATTGTTAGTGTAAGTATTTGACCTATATATATGTAAAGAAGTAACACTATGAAAGTAGTTTTTTTTGAATCTATCAACAATACACAGGATTATGCACTAGACAATTTTGAGCATGAACCCCTATTAGTTATAAGTTATTTTCAAGAAAAAGGACGAGGGACATCCAATAAAAATTGGGAAAATGCTGACCAGGCACTTGCTTGCTCACTAGTGTTTAATGAAATCCCTCTATCTTTTACTAAAACTTTAATTCCATTAATTGCTGGAAGTTCGTTTCTAAACACTATTAACAATATGGAGTTAAAGCTTAAATGGCCAAATGATATCTTATTTAACGATGCAAAAGTTGGGGGAATTTTGGTTGAGGAAAAAGATGACAAAATATGTATTGGTATGGGTATTAATTACTTCTGGAATAATCCCAAGCTGCCAAATGCTTCAGCTTTGTACGAAGAAAAAATAGATAATGAAATTATTAATGAACATGCAAAAACTTGGGCAAATCATACTTTAAATACAATCCAGAATGATCTGTTTGATCTCGCACATTATAAGAAACAAGTCACAACTATTGGCAAGCTCATAGAGTACCCAGAAGGCAGAGGTTGGGCACGAGATGTTGAAATAGATGGTTCTTTAGTCGTTGAAACTATCTCAGGTGAGATGATTAATTTAACCTCTCCCTTAATATCAGAAGTGAAGTAGGTATCATTATTAAAGGTGATAATTAAATGAAACAGCTAGTCGTTGAAAGAAATAACCCTGTTCCTGTTATTTGGGATACACCTATTCCTCAGCCAGGCCCAAATGAAGTTTTAATAAAAAATTATTATTCAGTAGTATCCTCTGGAACAGAGCTAGCGTCTATTGAGTCTGCAAATAAATCTGTCACCGATAAATTACAAGATTCTTCAAATATAAGTAAAGGTTTAGATCTACTTAAGAAAGAAGGGCTCGGAGCAGTAATAGAAGCTGTATTTCCAAAAAATGTTTTACCACTTCAACTTGGATACAGTTCTTGTGGTGAAGTAATACAGACAGGTAAGGATGTTCATGATTTTCATGTTGGTGACAAGGTTGTTTCAAATGGAGGTCATGCAGAATATGTAACGGTAAGCCAAAATCTATGTTCACGAATACCAGAGGGAACACCTGAGAAGGAAGCTGCATTTACTGTTCTTGGCAGTATCGCCTTGCATGGATTACGACTATCTGAAACTACTCTTGGGTCAAAAATAGTTGTCATCGGTTTAGGAGTTGTCGGACAATTAGTATGTCGATTGGCAGAAGCTCAAGGATCAGAAGTTATAGGTGTTGATCCTGATGATAAAAGAACCCTTGATAGAGAAAATTTCTACACTTCGATTGAAGATGCAATTAATGATAAAAGTATTAATTCTGAAAACGTCGATGCAGTAATTATCACCGCCGCTTCATCAAGCAATGAGCCAATAGAGGTTGCTACTAAGATAGCTAGGAATAAGGCAAAAATTGTTGTTGTAGGAGATATTCCACTTAATATTTCTAGAAATGAATTTTATTATAAAGAGTTGGAGTTAGTCGTTTCTAAGTCTTATGGCCCAGGCAGATACGACAAGCAGTATGAAATTCTTGGTAATGATTACCCAATTGAGCATGTTCGTTGGACTGAAAATAGAAACTTTTCAGCCTTTCTACAACTACTTCAAACAAATCAGATTTCCTTAACAGATATGATTACAGAGGAAATAGATTTTACAGATGCTCCTTCAATTTACGAAAAATTTGATTCTGAAATTAAGCCTCTTTCCATTGTTCTTAGATACGATCTTAAAAGTGAACCCAAGATTGACTTCGAGAAACAAGAAGCTGTGAGTGTCGTAAACAATAATAAAATAAAACTAGGAATAATTGGTGCAGGAAATTTTGCATCATCAACAATCCTTCCAATTCTTAATGAGTTAAAAAAAGAATGTGAAGTAATCGGAGTTGCCTCTTCTGGAGGCTTAAGTGCTGAAGTGCTGTCTAGAAATTTTAAAATTAAAAACAAATACTCTACAGAAAGTGAAATATTTGAAGCAGATGAAATCGATGCAGTTTTTGTGTTAACACAGCATCATAATCATGCAGAATTGGTAATTAAAGCTGTTGATGCAGGAAAAGCAGTGTATGTTGAGAAGCCATTAGCTTTAGAGGTCGCATCTCTAACTGCAATTGAGGAGGCAATGTATAACGCAGAAAATCCTAGGATTTTTCTAGGTTTTAATAGAAGGTTTGCAGAGGCTACTCAGTTTATTAAATCAAAATTAAATAATACTCCAGCGAACAGTATTAATTTCCGCTTTAGTGTTCCAGCTCTGGATAAAGATCATTGGACGAATATCAAAGAGATTGGTGGTGGAAGAATAGTTGGTGAAGCAGTTCATGCAATTGATTTAGCTTCATATTTATTTGACTCCCTTCCACAAAGTATCTCAGCCTCCTCCCCTGTCGACAAAGAAAATGATGTGGCTTTAGATAATCAGGTATTCATCAATATTAATTTTGCTAATGGATCGCATGCAGCAATCCAGTATTTCAGTGAGACAAACCAAGCACTAGCTAAAGAACGAATAGAGGTTCACGGAGGTGGCAATTCTTACATAATGGAGGATTTTCAGATGCTTCGCTATTTAGAAGGTGCTGATGATAGAAGCAAGGTTTTTTCAAAGGGTAAAGGACATAAAGAATCTATCCAGACATTTCTCTCTTATGTTAAAGGGGAATCAAATAATCCATATACTTGGCTGGAGCTAAAATCTGTTGCTAAGGCAGCAATCTACTCCCAAGACTATATGAACTCTGGTTCGCAACACAGTATTTTTTCATAGACATGAACACCTCTTTTGATATTCATGAATTAAATAGTGCTGTCTTAGAGGCTGCAGAAACTATAAAAGAAATGAGAAATGATTTTACCGTCGATTCAAAAAATGCAGTAGTTGATTTAGTAACCAGCGCAGATTTAAAATCTGAAGACATCCTCATCAAAGCAATAACCAAATATTTTCCAGATGATGGCATTATCTCAGAAGAATCAGATGAAGTTGTCTCTACTAATGGAAGATCATGGCTAATCGATCCGCTGGATGGAACAGTAAATTATGCGAACAATATTCCACAAGTTGCAATCACACTGACTTTACTTTTGGATAAAGTGCCTATACAGACTTATGTATATGACATTTTTCAAGAGGACTTGTACGAAGGATATGCGAATGAAGGTGGGTTTAAAAATTCAGAAAGATTACAAGTCACAAAAAATACATCATTACAGAAAGCTATTATTGCAACAGGTTTTCCATATGACAGATTGGAGTTTGGAGAGCAATACATCCAAACCTTCCTATCAATTCTCAAAACCACAGGAGGAGTAAGAAGGTTTGGATCAGCAGCATTAGATGTTTGCTGGGTCGCAGATAACAAATTTGATGGTTATTACGAATATTTTATTAAGCCTTGGGATACCTTAGGTGCAAGCCTTATTCTTCAGGAAGCAGGCGGAATCGTTATAGACGAACATCAAATCTTTCCAACAGTATCTTCGAATCTAATTATTGCTTCAAATAAAATCATTCATGATGACTTTAAGAGTCTTGTGTTGGAAAACATTAATCCTGAGCTTTTGAAAAGATTGAAATAGGATTATGAAAAAGTTTTCAATTCTTTTTTTAATACTTATAACATTCTGTTCATCAGGTGCTGAAAATACCGAACCTCAAAATACCAGCAACAAAGAACAATCAGAAGAATTAGCACAAAATGAAGAATTTGAAGTCTTTACGGTTGATTTAGGTTATGACATTTATGAACTATATGGCTGTTTGGACAGTAAAGGGTTGCGTGGTCTTCCAGAACCTGAAATAAACACTTCTGAAATTGTTGTCCGATTTGATGATGGTTACGATGAAGCCTTTTTCGAGCTTTTTTACACTTTGATACCTGAGTGCGAAGAGGAAAGAGAAGAAGATAAAGTATATGCTCAAGAAGAGGACAATACAGATTCAGAAAATGAAAACAATAACTCAGTAGATGTTGTGTTAGAAGATAAAGTTTACAGCTGGGACCAACCTAAAAATATTGATTGGATTGAATATAACTTCAATACTTCAGATACATTTTGTGATGATGTAGATGGATATTGTGCTGGATGGCAGGAAAATGCCTCTCAAGAGTGTAAAGATAATTACAAACTTGGCAGTGTTGAAGAAGATGTACAAAAAAGATCGACCTATGAACGTTGTATTTATCAAATGGTCTTCAAGCCATATATCTCATTAGTAACAGACAGAACAACCACACCATTAACGCAAGAACAAAAAAGGAACGGTGAGCGACTAAAAAATACTGGATGGAATACTCCTACAGATCAAGTAGTTGAATTTAGAGTATCTGCAGATATTCCTAATGAAATTGTAGAAGCATCAAAAGAGGGAATGCTAGCTGCTATAGATTTCCTAGGAAGTTATGGTCCCCTCAGGGTGTATCTCGTAGGCAATGATGTTGAACTAGCAGAAGATCTAGCAAGCGATTTTTGTGAGTACAACTATCCCTTAGAAGAAAAAAATAGGTGTCTCGATGATCAAGGTGTAGGTATGTTAGAAATGGCTTACATATATCCAGGAGGTAATGGATTTCAACAGTCATCTTGGAGGAAAGATTCTCCAGTACAAGCTTTTGTCCATAATCCTTATGCAGATGAGAATAATAAACATAGTATTCATCCAAATGAATTGCTAATTGATAGAAGAGTAAACGCCCATGAGTATTTTCATGTTTATCAGGGAGCTCATAAAGTCTATAGAGGCGGAAGTGATAACTCATTTGGCTGGAGTACAACTAGATGGGTAGAAGAGGGAGTTGCAGTTTACTTCGAGCAGGTTCTCTCAGAAAAAATGGGTTGGCAGAGTAGGAGAGAGCTAGATCAGCGAACCATCGAAGATTTATATACGATAAAATCATTTACTACTAGATTTCCTGGAATCTCTATGAAAGATGTAGACACTGGTTTTCAGACAGAGAGATTATTTTCTTACTGTGGAAATCTCTGTATTGGTGCCTTACAGTATGAATTTGGACACATAGCTTTTGAATACCTTGAAACTAAATCTTCACAACAAAAAATACTTTTTGATTACTGGAAAGAGCATACAGAATTGGGATGGGCTGGAGCTTTTGAGAAAGTGTTCGAGATGTCTGTTAGTGATTTTTATACAGAATTTGAGGAGTTTTTAAGTTTAAGTATTGATGAACAGTTGAACATCTTGAATGTAGAAAATGATTAAATTAGAAGGAACAGATTTTCAAATAGCTGTATGGAAAGAACTTCTAAAAATACCGGCAGGGCAAACAAAAACTTACAAAGAAATTGCTGTTGCCATTGGTAGGCCCAAAAGTTTTCGAGCAGTTGCTAATGCATGTGCACAAAATCCATATGCGCCAGAGGTCCCCTGTCACAGAGTTATTAGATCAGATGGCTCTTTAGGTGGTTATAGTGCTGATGGAGGAATAAAGCGTAAGCAGAAACTACTGGATATTGAATCCAACTTAAAATAATTTAGGCTATAAGACCTATATGAATTGCAAAAATTCCATGTACAGGAATCATCTCTTTATATTCATGAAAACTATATAAAAGGTCCACACCTTCCTGGATAGTTTCAACTAGTGTTGATAAAACATCAAGACCCTCTTGCTCTAAAAGCGCTTCTGGATCTTTATATTTAATTACTTTCAAAACCTCAACTTCTAATGCATCAGGAGTGATTACCTCTAATCCAATAAACGGTGGTCCTGCAATTATTTGAAATGATAAAATATCTCCTGGAAGCAACTGATCATAATTAATTTCT
>CAXHFF010000035.1:0-7431 GCA_964016255.1 uncultured Acidimicrobiaceae bacterium | reverse complement strand
CATGAAAATGATGTATATAAAGCTGTAGGTATGATTGAGTCAGATGAAAATGAACAAGAAGACAAAGATGATGTTAACGATGAAAAAGATATAAAAGCTTCCAATAAAGAAAAATAAATCATATATATTTTTTAAAAATGTTCATATAATTTAACTGTGAAAACAACAGTTGAGTTATCTAAAACTTTAAAAGCTAAACCTTCAAGGTCTGGTCTTAATTACTATGTAAAAACTTTCGGATGCCAAATGAATGAACATGACTCTGAAAGAATTGCTGGACTTTTTGAACATGATGGCATGATAAAAGCTTTGAGTGAAGATGAAGCAGATATTCTCTTTGTAAATACTTGTACAATCCGGGAGAATGCTGACGATAAACTTTACGGCACGTTAGGACACTTAAAGAAGTGGAAAGGTGAAAAACTTAATAGAAAGCTACTTGTTGGTGGATGTGCTGCACAAAAAGATAAAGAATTAGTACGTAAACGAGCACCCTGGGTAGATGTTGTTATTGGTACTCATAATTTAACTAATATCGTAAATCTTTTGAATCAAAGTGAAGATTGGGGGCCAGTTACTGAAGTCATAGATGAAATTCAATCATTACCTACAGATGCTCCTTCCATACGTGAATCTGAGGTCTCAGCGTGGCTTACAATTCAAATAGGTTGTAATAATAGTTGTACATTTTGTATTGTTCCATCTGTTAGAGGACCTGAGATTAGCAGAAGACCTTCAGATATCGTTAATGAAGCAACTGCAATGGTAGAAAGTGGGGTTAAAGAAATAACTTTACTAGGTCAAAATGTTAACTCTTACGGTAGGGACCTTAGGATCAACGGTGCTGCAAGACCATATTTCACCGAACTTTTGAATGAATTAAATGAAATTGACGATCTAAAAAGAATTCGATTTACATCTCCTCATCCTAAAGACTTTAAAGAAGACACCTTAAAGGCTGTTGATAGATTGAATAAAGTTACTAATCAAATTCACATGCCTTTACAAAGTGGTAGCAATAAAATATTACGTAAGATGCAAAGAGGCTATACACAAGAAAAATATCTCGAAAAAGTTAATCTAGCAAAAAAAACAATTACAAATGTCTCATTAACTACAGATATAATAGTGGGATTTCCAGGAGAGACAGATGAAGACTTTCTTGAAACATTAAATGTTATTAATGAAGGCCAATTTGATTCTGTCTATATGTTCAAGTTTTCACCACGTCCTGGTACAAAAGCTAATTCTATGCAGGATGAATATGTGTCTAAATCAAAAATCGATTCAAGATTTATGGAGCTTAAAAAGATTCAAACTGATATTAGTCATTCTCGTCTTCAACGCTTTATTGGTACTCATCAACATGTTTTAATCGAAAAGTATTCCAAAAAAACTAACGATTTTCTAACTGGAAAAATTGATGGGGGTCAAACAACACATATAAAAGCTGAAAATGTTTCAATTGGAGATTTTGTAGAGGTTGAAATTGTCGATGCAACACCATTTGCATTAACTGCGGTACTTCTTTAATTGTTGTATTTTCTAACAGGAATAACTGCTTCTGGTAAGTCATCAGTCGCACATCAGATTGCCATAGATCGTAATATACCAATATTATCCCTTGATTCTATGGCTGTGTATAGAGGACTTGATATCTTAAGTGCTAAACCTACAGATGTTATGCAAGCACAAGTTAAGTATCTTGGTATTGATATTGCTGAACCTGATCAGAACTTTTCAGTCGTAGATTATTTAAATTATTTATTAGATATTGATTTCCCAAAAATGACTTATGATATGGATATTATTGCTGTAGGTGGTACTGGTTTATATTTTTCTTCGATGATTAAGAATTATGAATTCAGACCAACTGATCCCACTATTCGTGCAGAACTAGAACAGTTGAATTATGGACAATTGATGAAATTTCATGAAATTTATAATATTGAGTTACCTAGCGTCGAACTTAATAAACGAAGATTAATAAGAAATATAGAATCTAGCCTCCTTCAAGATTCAAAGTATGTATTTCCAAAGTTAAATATTCCTGAGAATAATGTTGGTATATTTTGGAATAACCCCGACTATAAATTAAACATAAAGAAAAGAACCTCAGATATGATACAAAATGGTCTTACTGACGAACTATCTTTATTAAATAATCCTTCGAAAACAATTCTCCAAGCAATTGGAATGAATATTGATACAGATATTGAAAGTAACATTAATCAAAAAAGTTATAAATTAGCAAAAAAACAAATTACTTGGTTTAAAAAGGAAGATTCCTTGTCTGTATTTACAACTAACGATGCAAATTTTATTACAAGAAAAATGATAGAGTTAATAAATGAGTAACTTTGCATATATGTCTGGTACCGGTAATGACTTCATTGTTTCAACTTATACTGGACCTACTTCTGAAATTCAAATAATTTCTTTGGTAGCTGACTCCGATTATGATGTTGATGGAGTAATTTTTGTTGAATCTATTGATGATGAATCAGTGAAAATGCATTATTTTAATAGTGACGGAACTGATGCAGAGCTTTGTGTTAACGGAGTCAGGTGTACTGCTAAATATGCATTTGATAACGAACTTGTATTAACAGACATCATTAAAGTACATACTCCTGTAGGAATCTTGGAGGCAACTATTAAAGATTCAGTTGTAAGTGTCCATACTCCAGTACCTACCTATATAAACGAAGATATGAAGATTAGTAATATAAAGGGAATAAGATCTGAAATTGGTAATCCTCATTTTTTAGTAAGTGTTGATAACGTTGAAACCTTCGACTTAGAAAGTTTAGCGAAAAAAGTTAATACTACTCAACACTTTCCCAATGGAGTTAATGTAGAAATCTATGAAATAGTTAATGGAAACTTCATTAAATCACGAGTTTTTGAAAGGGGAGTAGGAGAGACCGATGCATGTGGTTCAGGCGCTTTATGTTTATTTAATTACCTTTACTCAGAACAAAAAGTAAGTAATCCAGCAATAATTTCTTTTCCTGGTGGAGAATTGGATTTAGAATTTAAAAATAAAAGTTTATACTTAAGTGGTACAGTTACATATCTCTAAATAGGGAGATAACCTTTCCAACTACAGTAATGTTTTCATTAATCTCAATATTTTCATAATTTTTATTCGCTGGTATTAAATATTGTTTGTTCGAGATGGTATCTAAGTATTTTACAGTAGCTTCAGTATTTAATACCAGGAAAGCTCCTATATCTCCATTGATTGGTTCTTTTGATTTATCAACAACTACAAGGTCTCCATCATGAATTCCTGCGTCTATCATTGAATCTCCACTAACTTTTAATGCAATAAGAGAGTCATTAAAATTACTTTCGGGATACGGAAGTTCTCCAATCTTATTTTCTTCTGCAGTCAAAGGAGAACCAGCCGCAATTTCACCTACTATTGGCACACTTCTAAATTCATTTGATGAATCATTTAAGTGCAAGGATCGTGATTTTCCTTCAGATTTGTTTATTACGCCTTTTTTTTCTAATTTTTTTAGATGATACTGTACTGTACTTGTTGATTTGAGGTTAACTGCTTCACCGATTTCTCTAACTGAGGGTGAATAGCCATCAGTTTTCAAGGTGAAGTTTATATATTCTAGTATTTCATTTTCTTTATTGCTCATACCTAATATTAGCACATATGTTCTAAAAATAAAAGTGTCGTAGATACTTTCTAATGTTATATTATGAAAAATTTAAAAAATTATTTTTATCTCGTTATATTTTTGATGATATTTTCTTTTGTTACTACACCATTTTTAATTGAAGAACAAAAATCAGATAATCTAACCACAGTATCTTATAAGGTTGTAAAAGGAGATAATTTATGGCTTATTGGTCAGAAATTAAATATAAACAATATTTCTAAGTTTGTTTTTGAGGTGAAAAAAGTTAATAATCTTTCGGAATCTTCACTTTCTGTAGATCAAGTGATAATAATACCTTAGTTTTATTGCTTTAAATTAGTGTCTTACTTATAATATACCATATATGGTATGTCCTTTCTGCCAGGCAGAAGAAACATCAGTTGTAGATTCACGTAAAAACAGTGAAGGGACCTCAATTCGCCGCAGAAGAAGTTGTATTTCTTGTAAAACTAGATTCACGACCTATGAAAAAGCTTCTATTGGTCTTATTGTTGTAAAAAGAAATGGTAACCGTGAGGAATTTAACATTGATAAACTATATTCGGGAGTTAAAAACGCATTTGGAGGCCAAGAATTAAGTGAAAAAAAACTCAAAAGCTTAATTGATAGTATTTACCAAGACATAAAGAGTAAAGGTAGCAAAGTTCAATCTGAAATAATTGGCGAAACTGTTTTATCTCACCTTAAAGAAGTTAATGAAGTTGCATATGTTAGATTTGCATCTGTATATAAAGAATTTTCAGATGCTTCAGATTTCGAAAAAGAAGTTGCTGAATTTAATTAATCAAGATTTCGTATTGAATTAAAAACTATATTTTTATTATCATCAAAAATATTTAAAGATTTTTCAAAAGCATTTAATTCCGTTTCTTTATTTAGAAGCAGTGCAGACGCTATAGAATTAACAACCTCGTATTCATTATTACGCAATGCTGCCAACAGCCTGCCATGGAGATCCTCAGCAGTAATTATTGCAGTGTTTATTAAATTCTTATGATTGTTCAATTCTTCTATATTTGGTAGATCTTGATAATTTCTTTTACTAATCGCTGTTATTTCTGAAAGTGATGTAGTTAATAGATCTATTTCAGTGTTTTCATCAATTGTTAAAAGGGAGTCATAAATCAAAATTTCAGAAACCAAAATCCTATAAGTTAATAAACCGTCTAAGTCGTCAATAAATTTAAAAATAATCTCAAGATTAGATTGTTTGGCATTTAATTCTTGTTGAGGAATCTCATCATTGAGTAAAAGTAAATTTTTGTATTCTAAGGCTGATGATTCTACAGACTGTAGATATGCACTAGCATTTGAAATATCATATTTTGAATAAAAAGTATCCGTAGATATTTCCAATACATTTGCTAACCCCTCAATAAGTCTATTTGTGTCATCTGCAATAAGAGTGTTCGTAGCAATAACCTGTTCTAAGTTTGCCGATCGTGATCTGAAAGTACCAACAGCAGTACCCAAAAGTGCGGATGTAAGAATTATTATTGTTAGTGGCATTACCCATTGACGCCTAGATTCGACATCTGACCATATTTTTTTTATTTTATTTGTGACATTAATTGGTTTAAAAGCTGATGTAGGTAACTGATCATCTGTATTATCAACTTTATTTATGTCTGTGTATACATTCTCTGTTTCTTTAATATATGAATCAATTGAAGAGGATTTTTCTTTTGTAACTATTACCTCTAAATTTTCTTCAAAAGAATCAATTGTAAGACTCTTTTCAAAATTGGAAGGTGATCTATAATTTTCTGGATTATGAGTAATAACTGTATCCGTTTCAAAACCTAATAGATCAAGAATTTTTATCCTGTCTGAACTTTTAGCTTTATTTATGAAGATAATATCTCTAATATTCATCAATGAAAGGTTACCATTGTATATGAGTAAAAACATTCAAATTAAATTACTGACAGAAAATTCGATTATTCCTAAAAAACAACATGAACTAGATATTGGGTATGATCTTCATTCTTCAGTAGATATTGAATTAGCAAGTAAAAAAGTTACTCGTGTTAATACAGCAATCTCAATAAGTTTACCGAAGGATGTGGGTGGCTTCGTTCTTCCACGTTCAGGATTATCCTCCAACCATCTAATAACATTAATTAATTCACCTGGATTAATAGATCCTGGGTATACAGGTGAGTTACTTATCCCTTTAATAAATCATGGTGAGGAAGATTATAAAATTAAATCAGGAGATCGGATTGCTCAGTTAGTTTTTATAAATGCTCAAAAAATAGAGTTTGAGGTAGTCAATAATCATACAGATTCCGAGAGATCTGATAAAGGATTTGGCTCCACCGGATAATTTCCTTTTTTTAATCAGGCATTTAGCTAATATTATATTTACGCGGAAGTAGCTCAGCTGGTAGAGCGCAACCTTGCCAAGGTTGAGGCCGCGGGTTCGAATCCCGTCTTCCGCTCGTATGGCGACGTGGCGGAGTGGCTACGCAGCGGTCTGCAAAACCGTTTACACCAGTTCGATTCTGGTCGTCGCCTCCAAATTTCGGAGGTAAAGTTGATAGCAATTACAGGTTCTGGCGAATATTTAAGTGGTATGTTATATGCCGATGCAAAATTATTGTCCAAGATAGAAGATCGTCCGAAAGTACTAACTTTCCCTACAGCGGCTGGGAAGGAAAGCTCTTCACGAATAGATTACTGGTGTGACTTGGCCACTAGTCACTTTTCTAATTTTGATGTAGACCATAAGAATATTAAAGCACTAAAACAAAATGACTTCTTTGATGACAAGCTCATAGAAGAAGTTAAAAAAGCAAATTTTATTTATTTTTCTGGAGGTAATCCAACTTATCTTTATGAAACGATAAAGAATACACCCTTTTTTAATGAAGTTATGAATATACATAACAATGGTGGGGTAGTTGCTGGTTGCAGTGCAGGTGCCATGATAATGGGTGAAAAAATGATCAAGGGTTATGGCTTTAATTTAATTAAAAACGTGATTGTAATACCTCACTATGGTGAATCATTTTATTCCTGGATAACAAATACTGTAAAATTATTAAACCGAGGTACTTACAAATTATTATGTTTGGAAAAGGACACCTATTTTACAATTAGCAATGAGAAGATTGAAATTATTGGTACTAACAACGTTCATATAATATTTAAAGACAAACATGATACATATAAAGAAGGCGATGAATTGAATTTAAAAGATTTGGAGATATAAATGTGTGGACGATATTACTTAAATCTCGATAATCTTTTAGCGGAAAATATTGATTCGAATAATACAATCAGTTACGAAACAAACTTTAATATCACTCCACAAACGAAAGTTCCAGTACTAATAGAAAACAAACTAACTATGGCTACTTGGGGTTTTTTCCCAGATTGGATCAAAAGTCAAAAAAACTCTAAACCATTGTTTAATACGAGGTGGGAAACAATTCAAGAAAAAAGGACATTTCAAACTGCATTTAAGAAACATCGTTGCTTAGTACCCATCTCTGGTTGGTATGAATGGAAAAATGTTAGTGATGAAAAACAACCATACTTTTTTTATGAAAAAGATAAACTTTTAAAAGCTGCCGGTCTTTATTGGTTAAGATCTAGTGGAGATATAGAATTCTCTATTATTACAAAAGAAGCTGAAGATGAATTATTAACTATTCACAACAGAACACCTTTAATATTAAACAATAAAAATCAAAATTTGTGGACTTCTGATACCGGGACAGATACTCCTGTCTCTTATACA
>CAXHFF010000034.1:0-7783 GCA_964016255.1 uncultured Acidimicrobiaceae bacterium | reverse complement strand
TTGTAGCTCACCCAACAAAAATGTATAAAGATAAAGATGGAAAAATTGAAGAACCAACTATGTATAATATTAAAGGCGGTGGTGAATGGTATGATGCGTCTTATCACGGTTTACTTGTTCACCGCGACTATGATAATAAAACTGTTAAAACCAAAGTGCTCAAAGTAAAATTTCAAAACTTAGGCGAAAACGGGGCCGAAGCACATTTTAAATGGGAATATAAATCTGGTTGTTTTATGCCAATATACCCTGAAACAAATGTTAATGAGATTATGCCATGGGAAGCGGATTAAAGAAAAAAAAATCGTACAAAGGTTTAACTAAATATGCTAAAACTTTAACACATGAGGAACAATTACATTTTAATTATTGCGTTAATAATAATTATCGCATATCTCCTAAACCGGCTCAACAGGGATTATTCCCAGATCTTTGGTTTATAGAAATAAGAATAGGTCCATATAAAAAAAATGAGAAAGCACACGTATCTCCTGTATCGTATAATGATAAAGATATATGGCCGGCAATAAGAAAAACAATGAAATATTATTATGATAAACGTACAAGATGAATACAGAGGATTATTATCAGGAATACTCCATGGAGGAAAGGAAAAGGATGATAGAACTGGCATTGGGACGAGATCTGTCTTCGCAAGAATTCTTAGACATAATATGGAACTCGGATTCCCATTATTAACAGCTAAAAAAATATATTTTAACCATGCAATTACGGAACTATTATGGATATTACAAGGTCGCAGCGACTTGTATTACTTGCATCACCACGGTGTTACTTATTGGGATGATAATTATAAAAAATCCGGAAGAACCGATAATACCCTTGGTCCTGTGTACGGTAAGCAGTTGCGTAACTTCAATGGTGTTGATCAGCTTAAATGGGTTCTCAAGCAGATTGAACAAGAACCAAGCTCGCGGCGCATTATGGCAAGCTTATGGAATCCCAATGAACTGGATAATATGGCACTTCCTCCTTGTCATTATGGTTTTCAAGTATATATAAATGATAATAAATTAAGTTTAGCATGGTCTCAACGATCGGTTGATGTGTTTTTAGGTTTGCCTTATGATATAGCTATGTACGGACTATTGTTACTTATGTTTGCAAAAGGATTTGATTATAAACCCGGCGAATTAATTTGTTTTATGGGAGATTGTCATTTATATAACAATCATAAAAAAGGAGCAGCTAAGTATTTAGCAAGAGACGATAGAAAGTTGCCTTCAGTTACATTAAAAAAAGGGCTATCTTTAACTTACGAAGTAGATATACCAACACATAAAGATATAGTTTTAAAAAATTATAATCCAGCTGGCCCTATACCGGCACCTTTAGCAACATAAAATATGTATTTTATTTATCATATACCGGGTAAAAAAATAGGGGTTACACGTAATCTTAATAAACGTGTAACGGCTATACAAGGATATAAGTCAGATGAATATGAAGTTCTTGATTCTAGTGATGATATAGATTATATATCTAACCAGGAAATAGAACTTCAAAAGTCTTATGGCTATAAAGTTGATAGACAAAAATATAATAATTTAAATAAATTAAATAAAATGAATATAAACGTTACAGAACAAACCACAACATTCCCCGTGCCTAAGTTACAACTTAACACTTGGCTTAGAGATAATTTAGATTTAGCATGGGAAACATCTCACGGAAAGTTTAAGCTTGATGTTGAGACTGTTACATGGATTTTATTAAATTGTAAAAAGTCTATGTACAACGATCAGCGAAGTTATATTTATAATAAAGCTTATTATGAAGCTTTTTTAAATCCTAAAAACAATCTTGCACCTGCAGTAGAAACATTAGAAATATTTAATAGTATACGTAAATGGGCAGAAGAAAGAGGATTATATGAAAAAGGAGATACAAAAACGCAGTTAATTAAATTATATGAAGAATCTGGAGAATTATCCCAAGCCTTACTTAAAAATAATAAAGAAGATATTATTGATGCTATTGGTGATAGCATTGTTGTTCTTACTAATCTTGCCCACCTTGTCGGTACCGATATTGAAACTTGCATCCAGTCTGCTTATGATGAAATATCTAATAGAACTGGTAGAATGATTAACGGAACATTTATAAAAGATGAATAAAAAAGAAATTAAATTTAGAGATCCAGTAGTTGAACGTGTAGTAGATAAATTTATAGAAAGATCCGATGTAGGTTATGAAAAATATAAAGTAACTCTTGACCAAGACCCTTCTAATATGTTTATTTGGATGAATCATTTACAAGAAGAATTAATGGATGCAGTATTATATCTTCAAAAGCTTAAAGAAAACAGCACAGAAGAACTTCAAGAAGTAATGCTAAAAAATATAAATAAAACGTTTAATGATGACTAAACGACGGCCATATAAAAAAAGAAAGCGTGGGCCAGTTGTTTCAAAAAAAGTAGCATATGACGGTATTAAATTTGCTTCAGGACTAGAGCGATATATGTATATGGCTTTAAAGAAAGCTAAGATAAAATCAAAGTACGAAGGTGAAACTTTTGTTTTATTAAACGGTTTTCATTTTGAGAACGAAGTATATGAAAGACAATCAAATGGAAAAGGTGATTATAAAAATAGAGGATGTAAAAGGATACTACCTATTAAATACACACCAGACTTTATTGGAGAAACTTTTATAATTGAAACAAAAGGTAGAGCTAATGAATCATTTCCAATGCGATGGAAACTATTTAAACAGCTTGTAATGAATCAATTTCCTAATTATACACTATATAAACCACAGAATCAAAAAGAATGCGACAGAACGGTAGAATTGATCCTAGAAAAGCTAAAAAAGTAGCTCGCATTAAATATGCAGATAGACAAATTGATAAGTTTATTAAATGGAGTATAGAAACAAGAGGTAAGCTTTTATATAAAGAATTAGTTGAAATACAAGAAGCACACAATATAAAATGTTATGGCAAAAATAATATTAAATAATTATAAAACAAAAAATAAAGTTAAGCGGCCAAACGTGCACGCAAAAAGCAAAACTTCTCAACTTAAAAAAAGTAAAAATTATGTTAAAAAATACCGGGGGCAAGGAAGGTAAAGGATGGGAATTAAGTATAGGTTTATATCCTGGAGTATTGTTAGGAATAAGATCATATCTTAATGCTGATTACGATGAGCATGTAGTATATTTACCCTTCATAGACATTTGTTTAATTATAGATAAATAATAAATGGGATTATTTGATTTAAGAGTAGCGTACAAACCTTTTGAATATCCAGAATATTATACAGAGGGCTGGTTAAAACAAGCACAAGCTTTTTGGTTGCATACGGAAATTCCTATGTCAGGCGATGTAAAAGATTGGAACGAAAAATTAACTGAAAAAGAAAAACATTTAGTAGGAAATATACTTTTAGGCTTTGCTCAAACAGAATGTGCAGTGTCTGATTATTGGACACAAAAAGTAGTTGGTTGGTTTCCTAAACACGAAATACAACAAATGGCTATGATGTTTGGTAGTCAAGAAACAATACACGCAGTAGCATATAGTTATTTAAATGAAACACTCGGACTTGAAAATTTTGAAGCTTTTTTACAAGATGAAGCAACTATGGAAAGATTTGATAACCTCGTTGCTTATAAAGGAAATGAGCTGGTTGGTATCGCAAAGTCCTTGGCTATTTTTTCTGCTTTTGCTGAAGGAGTTAGTCTTTATTCTGCTTTTGCTGTATTATATTCTTTTCAATTAAGAAATTTGTTAAAAGGTATTGGGCAGCAAATGAAGTGGTCTGTAAGAGATGAATCATTACACAGTAAAATGGGTTGTCAACTTTTTAGGCACATGTGCAATGAAACCCCCAGCTTACAAAATGATTGTTACAATGATGTTATTAAAGCAGCCACCGCAATGCTTAATGCAGAAGAAAAATATATTGATAAAATGTTCGAACTTGGAGATATTGAAAACCTCAAAGCTTACGATCTCAAGCAATTTATTAGAAAACGCCTCAACGAAAAAATTGCAGAGCTTGGTTACAGCAACAGTCGGGAACACTTTAAATACGACGAAGTTGCAGCCAGCAATCTCGACTGGTTTTATCATCTTACCGGCGGGCATACTCATACTGATTTTTTTGCTGTTCGCCCGACTGATTATTCAAAAGCAAACGAAGGAGAAGATTTTGAAGATATATGGTAAAAAAAAATATAATAAAATGTAGCCAATGTAATGCGGAATTTCCTGGCGGATATGATTATAGAATGCATTGGGAAGAAGAACATTTTTATCCTTATCTTACTAGAGGAGGGTTTGATAGTGAACGAGCTTTAAATAAAAAATAAAATGGTAAAGCTAAAAAATCTTGTAAAAGAACGAAAGCTAACTCCTGTTGAAAGATTATCTAATAGATTAGGTTATATGGGTGCTGCTTTTATAATGATTTCGCCTTATTTATTACCTAATAATATTGGAGCTATTACATATATAACTGGTGGAATATTATCTTTACCACAAGTATGGGTAGCTAAACAATGGAACTTAGTAATAGTTAATTTAAATGTAACGTTAGGATATTTAATTTATTTATATAATTTTGGAATTTAAATGTTCATCTTGCGGGGCTTGTTGTTTAGTAGCTGGGGGACATTTTGGATTAAGAGATAGAGGTGATGGGGGATGTAGTTTTTTAAATAATAAAAATCAATGTTCTATTTATGAATTTAGGCCAGATATTTGTAGAGTAGATAAAATGTATAATATTAAAAAAAAGAATAATGAACATAATTTAAGCAAAAAACAATATTATATTAAAAGTACTATGGCTTGCCATAAACTTATAGATCTTTTAAAATTAAATAAATCATATAAAATACCTATTGAAGAATATAATAAATAAAATAAAATGAAAGAAAGTAAATTAATTGAAATGCAAAATACCATTGATGCTTTAAAGCGGGTTGCTCAGCAAACTATAAATGAATTAACTCATTTAAGAGAGCTAAGTGTTGGTACATTAGAATTAGTTAAACTTATGGATAGCTATGATGAAGCTTTAGAAAAATTGCAAACTCAAGTTACAACTAAGCCTGAAGAAGAAAAAAAATTAGATTTAGATGTGGAATAGCAATTGGAAAAAAGGTGAAGATTATCCTGTTTGGGGAGATACAGATGTTTATAAAAAAACTATTACTGGAGGATATTTAATTAATGGAGAATCACCGAAAGACGCATATTTAAGAGTAAGTAGGACTGTAGCTAAAAGATTGTATAAGCCTGAAATGGCTGAAAAGTTTTTTGATTATATATGGAAAGGTTGGCTATGCTTAGCTTCGCCTGTGCTATCTAATACTGGCTCAGATCGTGGCTTGCCTATCAGTTGCTTTGGTATAGATGTAGCCGATAGTGTATACGATATTGGAACAAAAAATTTAGAAATGATGTTACTAGCAAAACACGGCGGGGGTGTTGGTATCGGAATCAATATGATACGTCCTGCCGGAGCTAAAATAACAGGTAATGGAACAAGTGATGGAGTGGTGCCGTTTTGCAAAATATACGATTCAACAATACTTGCCACTAATCAAGGATCTGTCAGACGAGGAGCTGCTTCAGTTAATATCAATATTGAACATTCCGATTTTGATGAATGGGTTGAAATCAGAGAGCCTAAAGGCGATGTCAATAGACAGTCCCTTAACCTACACCAGTGCGCTGTGGTCGGCGACAAGTTTATGCGAAGACTTGAGGCGGGAGATATGGAAGCACGGAGGAAATGGTCCCAACTCCTCCAAAAGCGTAAGGCTACTGGCGAACCTTATATTCTTTTTAAGGGAAATACAAACAAAAATAACCCAACAGCATACAAAAAAAATAGTTTAAAGGTGCACATGACTAATATTTGTAGCGAAATAGTTTTGCATACAGATGAAAGTCATAGTTTTGTTTGTTGTTTGTCATCAGTTAATTTAGATAAATATGACGAATGGAAAAACACCAATCTGATATACGACGCAACATGGTTCTTGGACGGTGTGCTAGAAGAATTTATTCAAAAGGCAAAGAATATGAAGGGATTCGAGAACTCTGTACGCAGTGCGGAAAAAGGGAGGGCTCTTGGACTTGGTGTCCTTGGGTGGCACAGCCTGTTGCAAAAAAACGGAATTGGTTTCGAAAGCTTATTAGCGCAATTCAAAACACGAGAAATTTTTTCAAAAATTAAAATTGAAACAGAAAGAGCTTCAAGAGCATTAGCAGAAACATACGGAGAACCGTTGTGGTGTGCAGGAACTGGTTTTAGAAATACACATCTTAGAGCTATAGCCCCTACGGTATCTAATAGTAAATTAGCGGGAAATGTATCACCTGGTATAGAACCATGGGCTGCAAATGTGTTTACAGAACAATCAGCTAAAGGTACATTTATACGTAAAAATAAAGAACTTAAAAAAGTATTAAGAAAAATTGGAATCGATAATAAAGAAACTTGGGATAAAATTTTGGAAGACGGTGGATCCATTCAAGGATTTGAACAACTTAATGGATGGTTTTATGATCACGGAGGAAGACTTAACCAAGAAGAAGGAGGGGAGCCTGTAAAAAATGTATTTAAAACATTTAAAGAAATAAATCAATTAGAATTGATTAGGCAAGCGGGTATAAGACAAGACTATATAGATCAGTCTGTAAGTTTAAATCTTGCATTTCCGTCAGAAGCAACGCCAAGATGGTTAAATACTGTACATTTTGAAGCTTGGAAACAAGGTATAAAAACTTTATATTATACTAGAACAGAATCAGTATTAAGAGGTGATATAGCCGCAGCTGCTATGGATCCTGAATGTTTAAGTTGTGACGGTTAATACGTCCAAATAGTTGTTTTAGGCGCTCCGGGATAACCAATTCCTACGTGTATAAAATTACTTTTGCGCGATATACCTATGCGTTTAAATCCAACTTTAATAGCTGCGCTTACTAAATTAAATGTATTTTCGCCACCCGCACATTTAATATCTACAGCGGCGCCATATGTATGCTCCCCCGGTTTACTTTTTACAATTTCTACAGGATGAGAAGCAGGTCTATATGAAGAATTAAGAACAATAGGTTGCCCATATTCTTCGCGGAGATCATCAAGCATCGTTAATAGTTTAGGGTCCATCTTGTCTATGTTTCCTTTAAAATCTTCTTTGTCTTTAAAATATTTCATTTTTCACCACATTTTTTACTTGGATTAGCTACTTGTCTCCAGTCTTCTTTTTCAAACCAATCGCGAAGCGTGCCACCTTTTGTACTTGCACCTTTAACATTAGTTTTAGAATCTCTTTTATATTCACCAGCTTTACCTGCTTTTCTTTTAGCACGTACAACTTTACTTTTTTCAGCTTTGCTCATACTTCTTATCTTAGCAAGAGGTAAACAAGCTTTTGTAGTGCCTCCGCCTTTTTGTTTTAAAAACGGTGAATTGTTTTGTTCAAATGGCATATTTATTATTTTTTAAATATTCGTACATTCTTTCGCCTACTTCTTGTCCAAACTTACTGTCTGATTTATAGTGTGCCCTACCCACATTTCTACGATTTGAAATATTTTCTGCTTCTTTATTATATTCTTGTTTTAATTGAGGATATTTATCTCCTAATACTCTAGCTATTAATTTAGATTGTGCTGAATGTCCCGAAGGATATGAAGGCGTTTTCATAGATTTAAGATTAACGTTCTCCATGCTTACTCCTAAAGCTGTCTCTTATACACATCTGACGCTGCCGACGAGAACACACGTGGGG
>CAXHFF010000033.1:0-8085 GCA_964016255.1 uncultured Acidimicrobiaceae bacterium | reverse complement strand
CCCACGTGTGTTCTCGTCGGCAGCGTCAGATGTGTATAAGAGACAGCCAAGACACAGGTGTAGATGCCTTACTTACAGGTAGAGAGTTATTTTTTACAACCGGACGCTTATGGGGCTTATCCAAAGAGAAATCAAATGAGAGAACTGAAGAGCTCCTTGAACTTGTTGACCTAACCGAATCAGCTGATAGAAGAGTAAAAACATATTCTGGCGGTATGAAAAGAAGATTAGATCTAGGTCTTAGTTTAGTAAATGAGCCAGAAGTTCTATTTCTAGATGAACCAACCACTGGTCTTGACCCCAGATCTAGAAGAGTAATTTGGGATGAGATTAAAAGACTCAACAAAAATGGTGTCACTGTCATACTCTCAACACAGTATCTTGAAGAGGCTGATGAACTCTCTGACAGAATATTGATAATAGATAAAGGTGTCGTAGCTACAGAAGGAACTTCTGATGAGTTAAAGGCAAGCGTTGGGGGAGATGTCGTGACCTTTACATTCCAAAAAGAAGAAAGTCTTGAAATAGCTAAAAGTTTAATTGAGAATGCCGAGGTTAATCAAACGGAACTTCGAATAACCGTTGAGAATGGAGCTGAACATATTCCAATCTTTATGAACACCTTTGCAGAAAGTAACCTCAACGTTAAATCTGTGTCGGCTAATAAACCTACTCTCGACGATGTATTTTTAAAAGTTACCGGTTCAAGACTAGAAAATGAAACTCCAACAGAAAAAAAACAAAGTAAACGACCTTCTAGAGGTAGACCAGGAAGAAGAGGAGCTAGATAATGTATAACCAACAAGCGCCATTTTTTACACAACTTAGCATTCTCACAAAGAGACTGCTCTTAAGAGTTATCAGAAGACCACTGAGTGAGCTTCCGAACCTCTTTATTTCTGCTTTCTTTCTATTTATTTATGATGGAGCTCTAGGTAGAGTTTTTGGAAGCAGCGCAGTTGGAACATCTCTGGATTTTGCACAGGGTAATTTTGTAAATTTTATACTTCCAGTATCTATTATTTCTGCATCTTTAAGTGGTTCAGCTTCAGGTTTTTATATTATCGAAGATATTGAATCTGGTGTATTTAAAAGATATCAGGGAATGCCTATTTCTAAATGGGCAATAATTTTAGCTCCTATGTGCATTGGTGCCATAAGAGTTCTTGTACAAGCAAGTCTCATACTTCTTATAGGAAGTTTTATTGGAGCAGATCCAGCAACAGGTTTTAGCGGCTACGTAGCAGTATTAGGATTTGGATTCTTGTGGGGACTTGGTTTTGCTGGCTACTCAGTGGCTGCAAGCGTTAAATCTGGATCCTCTCAAGGAGCTCAAGCTGCCTCTTTCTTCTTTTTCCCAGCATTATTTCTTGCTCCCACCTTTGTTCCAAGAGAGGCATTAAAAGGATGGTTATCCACTGCAGCAGCATTTAACCCAACAACATATGTAATAGAAGCAATTAGAGGTATTTTAATTGAGGGTTGGGTGATGGATGTTATCCTGCCAGGTCTAGTCGTTGGTGGTATTTTTGCACTTATAACTCTTGCATATGCAGTTACTTCAGCAAAAAAAGTGTATGAAAAAGGATAAATTAGCACTTTAGTTAGTGAATAAATATCATTACTCTATATACTTCTTAAGGAAATTATGGAAACTACATTAAAAGCAACAATTAGAGATGAAAAAGGCTCACCAGAGTCCAGAAGACTTCGTACGGAAGGCCTATTACCTGCAATTGTTTATGGTGAAGGAATGGAGTCTACCTCCGTATACATCGACGCTAGAGAATTTAGAAATGCTTTAAAAACTGATGCCGGTTCAAACGTCATATTAAATATTGAACTTGGAGAAAAAGAGAAAGTAACTGCGTTAGCAAGACAGATTCAAAGACACCCCTACAAAGATGAATTTGTACATGTTGACTTAATAAAAGTAGACCTTACAAAAACTGTTGAGGCTGAAGTTCAAATTAATTACTTAGGCATACCAATAGGTGTTAAAGATGAGGGCGGTTTGGTTCAGACTATTAACAATACCCTTAGAATTAGTGCCTTACCTTCAAACATTCCAACATCCTTAGATATCGAGATAACAGAATTAAATGTTGGTGAAAATGTTATTGCCTCAGATATTGAGTTGCCTGAAGGAGTTACTTTAGCGAATGAAGAAGATGAATCTGTTATGGTCACCGTTACTCTACCGAGAGCAACTGTCGAGGAAGAAGAAGATCTCTTGGGCGAAGGCTTAGAAGGTGAAGAAGGAGAAGAATCTGAAGATGGTGAATCTGGTGAAGAAGCTGCTGGGGATGAATCCTCAGAAGAAAGTGCCGAATAACAACTCCCTTTTAATTGTTGGTCTTTGGAATCCTGACGCAAAATATACAAAGACTCGACATAATATTGGTGCAGACACTCTATCAAGACAACTTGAAAAACTAAACGCTAGTTTTAAACTCCACAAATCAGGTAGGTATCAATCTGCAGAAATCTCTATTGGAGACCATAATGCAGTTGCACTTAAACCCATGGTCTCAATGAATAATTCTGGAGATGCTCTTTCAGCTTATTTAAAAAATAAAAATCTAGATTATGAGAATATCCTCATAATTTATGATGATATAGATCTAGCGTTTGGGAGACTTCGTCTTAAACAAGGTAGTTCGGATGGTGGTCACAATGGAATCAAATCAATTGACCGGTACATTAGTAGAGATCAGTACTGGAAATTAAAAATTGGGGTAGGAAGACCGCCAAACGGAGTTGATCCTGCTGACTATGTTCTTTCAAAGTTCAACAATGACGAGAGAGAAGAAGTAGAGTTTATTGTAGAAGATGCCATAGACGTAATAGAAGAATTCTCTAAAGATCGAGAGGCAGCTGTTAAAAAAGCGTCCGAGAGAAGAATAATTGATGTGATTTAAATGAAGAAACGAATACCAGATCTTTTAGCTTGGTTTAGGATACTTTCCTCACCTGTAATTTTATTCCTAATTCTCCAAGATGGATCAGAAAATGGACTCATGTTAACTCCTGCTATTCTTGCATTTATCGCAGCATGGACAGACTTTTTTGATGGAAGATTGGCTAGAAAATGGGACGTATCAACTAAAACAGGAGCCTTTTTAGACACGATTGCAGACAAACTTTTTGTCACCTGTATATTTATTGGATTCACATATATAGATAGAGTAAGTATCTGGGTTACAGTGTTACTGATATCTAGAGAGTTTATTGTTACTGGATTAAGAGGTCTTGCTGGTAATGAAGGAAAATTAATTCCACCAAGTCCACTTGGAAAAATAAAAGCTAGTTTGCAATTCTGGTCAATCGGATTTGTATTAATGGACTTCCCAGTAGACATTGCTGGTATTTCACTTGATACAATAGTTGTTTATCTAGCACTAATATTCTCAATTATTTCTGGATATCAATACTTTGCTGCGTACAACTCAGCAGAATGACAGATTACAAAAATATTTTTATTACTGGTTCGACTGGTGTCGTCGGAAAGCCATTATTACAAAAGTTAATTGATAATAATCATAATATTTATGCTCTAAGCCGAAGTAATGAAACCGCTAAAAGCCTCTCAGAATTAAATGTGACACCTATCTCTGGAGATTTGTTTGATCCATCGCTTTTCAAGCAACTCAATGAATGCAGTATTGATGCTATTTTTCATGTTGCAGGTATGAACAAAATGTGTGCTAAAAATCCAGAAGCAATGTTTCACATTAATATCGAGGGAACAAAATCAATGCTAGATCTTGGAAACAAGTTAGGAATTAAAAAGTTTATCTACACCTCTTCAGCAGTGACTCTTGGCGAAGAGAAAGGACTACCTGGTAATGAAGATGCAGTTCACAGAGGAAGTTTTTTAAGTAATTATGAAAAATCTAAATTTGAAGCAGAAGTTGAGGCATTTAAATATAGTAAAAATTTTGAATTTGTCTCTGTTAATCCATCCTCTGTGCAAGGTCCTGGACGAGTATCAGGAACTGCAAAATTATTAATCTCATCATTAAACAAAAAGTATCCTCCATTATTAAAAAATAATATTTCAATTATTGATATAGACAACTGTACTGATGGACATTACAACGCTCTTTTATATGGAGTTAATAATGAAAGATATGTGTTAAATAGTTTTCACGTAACTTCTGAAGAACTTATAAAGAGGGTTAAAAAAGTGACTAACTGGGATGGCTCACCTATATACATTCCTAAGGGTTTACTTAAATCAGCTGGACCTCTATTTGATTTAGTTTCTGCACTTTCATCTGGTGAGTCAATAATATGTAGAGAGTCAGTTAGAGTTCTGACCCATGGTCATGTTTATGATGGCTCAAAAGCACAAAGTGATCTAAAAATTGACTATATAGATGTAGATAGTTTTATACACAAGATTATTAGTTGGTTAATAAGCCAAGATCTTTTGAAATTAGAAATAACGAACAAGGACTAAAGAATGAATGAATTTGATGAGCTATTAGAAATAGTTGCCAAATTAAGAGTCGAGTGTCCTTGGGATCAAGAGCAAACGCATGAGTCTTTAGCCAAACACTTAATTGAAGAGTCTTATGAGCTACTAGACGCAATATCCAAATTAAATACCTCTACTGAAAGTTTTGATGAGCTTAAAAATGAATTAGGGGATGTTTTACTACAGATTTTTCTTCATTCAAAAATAGCGGAAGAAAAGGAATTTTTTAATATGTCTGATGTGATGGCAAACTTACGTTTAAAGCTTATTAAAAGACATCCTCATATTTTTGAAGATGTGAAACTAGATTCCGCAGAAGATGTAGAGAAACAATGGGAGAAAATTAAACAACAAGACAGCAACTCTATTTTTGATGATTTAAATCACAGCCTGCCTCCTGTAAATATTGCTTTTAAAGCTCAGAGAAAAGCAAAAAGTCTAAAACTAACCTATCCAAATTACGAAGACGCCTTAGAAGATCTCATCTCTGAAGTTAATGAATTAAAAGATGCAGACAATAATGAGGATAGAAAAGATGAATTAGGAGATGTTTACTTCTCACTTCTAAATGTATCAAGATATTTAGATGCTGATCCTGAAATTCAACTAAAACGATCAATTGATAGATTTATAAACCGAGCAAAGTATGTTGAAGAAAATTTCGATGAAGATGCTGATATTAATGAGCTTTGGCAGGAAGCAAAGAATAATCAAATAGAGTCGTAAACTTGAAAAATTCTGTTAAATTTTAACTAACAGGGTTATGAATACAAATATTAATAAAATTCACGCTAGGTATGTCCTAGATTCACGAGCTAATCCCACTGTGGAGGCTGAAGTCACCTTAGAAGATGGTTCTTGGGGTAGAGCATCAGTTCCATCAGGTGCATCAACTGGAAAATTAGAAGCCCATGAACTTAGAGATGCTGATACACATTTTTTAGGCAAAGGCGTCTCCAAAGCAGTCGAAAAAGTTAATACTGAAATATTTGAACTGCTCAAAGGACAAGATGCTGGAGATCAGAGCAATGTAGATACATTGATGATTGAGCATGATGGGACAGCAAACAAAAGTAATTTAGGAGCAAATTCAATCCTTGCTGTTTCAATGGCAAGCATGAATGCTTACTCAAATGCAACAAAAAAACATATGTATGAGCTTGTACCCAATATTTATGGTGCACCTTCCTTACCAGTACCTTTTATGAACATACTGAACGGTGGAGCTCACGCAGATAATAAAGTTGACATTCAAGAGTTTATGATTGTGCCTCATGGATTTACACAATTTGACTCTGCTTTACGAGCGGGTGTAGAAATTTACCATACCTTAAAACAGCTACTAAAAGATAGGGGCTTGGCAACAAATGTAGGGGATGAAGGTGGATTCGCTCCAAATCTAAACTCCTCAGAAGAAGTATTAAAAATCATTATTGAAGCGGTGGAAAAAGCAGATTACAAAATGGAAGAACAAGTTTCAATTGCTTTAGATGCAGCATCATCTGAATTTTATAACGAGGGTGAGTATCAAATCGAGAATCAAAACCTCAGCTCTAGTGAAATGGTTGATTATTTGGTTGACCTTACTAAGAAATTTCCAATTATTTCAATAGAAGATGGTCTGGCTGAGGATGACTGGAATGGATGGAATGAATTAACTGAGAAAATCGGCGATACGACCCAACTTGTTGGAGATGATTTATTTGTGACACAGTCTCAAATGTTAGAAAAAGGAATAGAGCAGAAATCGGCAAATTCAATATTAATTAAAGTTAATCAAGTAGGAAGCCTAAGTGAAACATATGAAACAATGGAACTCGCTAATACAAATGACTTTACATCAATGGTCTCTCATAGGTCTGGAGAAACGGAGAATATATTTATCAGTCATCTAGTAACAGGTACCTCAAGTGGACAAATTAAAACAGGAGCACCTGCGAGATCAGAGAGAACAGCAAAATACAATGAACTTCTTCGCATAGGAGAAGTTATAGGACTCGACAACTTCAATAATAAAAAATGGATCAATTAAACACTTTCAGGAGAAACGTAGTTTCTAAAATTATCATATTTACGATTACATTTTCTGCCCTATATTTTATATTTGATACCTACGAGGTAAATTATAAAAATTATAGGTCTATGCAATCAACTCTAGAGAATAGAATTGAGCATTCGGAAGAATTAAAAAATGAAATTAATGATTATCAACTTAAGATTGATAATTTAAATGACCCTGATAAATTAGATCTAATCCTTCAAGAACATGGTTATGGACGCGATGGAGAGGTGCTGCATAAATTTGAAGTGCCTGAGGCTGTAACTCCATTAGAAGAGACAATTAAACGAGAAAGAAGTAAAAGTGCTTTTGAATTATTTGTAGAATATATCATTGGTACTAATGATGAATCGCAGTAAGCAAATAGTAGAAATACAACTCGGTCGAAAACTAAGAAGTGCTGCAAATGTTGTCACAACATGTCACTTCAATCTCCCAGTAGTTATTAAAGTACCCCCAAATCTTGATGATGGTACTCCATTTCCAACAACTTATTGGCTTTCATGTCCTATGTACAATAAAAAGGTTGGATCACTTGAGTCGACAGGCCTTATCAAAGAACTTGATTTTCAAATACAACAAGATGAAGACTTACAAAAACAATGGTCAAATCGACAGCGTTCTTACGAAGCTGAACGCACAGAGCAGATAAAAGAAGACATAAAGATTCAACCCTATGGTGGTGTTGGAGGAGCACGTGAAAGCATAAAATGTCTCCACTCACATTTAGCCGACCAACTAGCAACAGGTAAGAATGTTGTTGGAAAGATAGTTGAGGAATTAGTTGGAGGCTTTAATTGTCAAGAACCATGTATTGATGATGAACAACTTGAGAAAAATACATCATGGAAAGTCGAATGGTAAAGGTCGCAGCAATTGACTGTGGTTCAAATTCAACCCGTCTACTAATTGCGGACGTCTCATCTGGGGAATTGGTACAAATTTTTAAGACACATAAAGTCACAAAAACCTCAGAGGGGCTCGAGGGTTCAAATGAGATATCCAACGATGCAAAAAATCGTCTTATTAAAGCTTTAAGAGAATACCAAAAGAAAATTATTACAGAAAATGTTGATCAAATATTTATCACTGGAACTGCAGTGTTTAGAGATGCTGAAAACTCAGAAAAGATTATTGAAGAGATAAAAAATAAACTTGATTTAGAGATTCAAGTTATTAGTGGTGAAGAGGAGGGTTTTCTGACTTCTATAGGAGTTTTATCTACTAACACTATTGAAGAAAATTTCTTTATAGTCGACATTGGAGGTCGGAGTACAGAATTAATTTATGATTATGAAAAAAGAACAAATGTTCACTCTCTAGATATTGGAGTTGTTTCTCTGACAGAACGCGTTTCCAACACTAACCCTTATAGTTCATCTGACAAAGAGGAAGCAGATGATTTAATTAATAAAAATATTGATTTAGAAATAGAGACACAACAAACATTCATGATTGGTGTTTCAGGAACTTTTACATCTATTGCATCAATTTTCTTGGAACAAAAAATTTATAATGAAGAGGAGATACATTTAACAAATTT
>CAXHFF010000032.1:0-8327 GCA_964016255.1 uncultured Acidimicrobiaceae bacterium | reverse complement strand
TCTGATAAGACTTCGTCAACAAGTTTTGAGATATCTTCTTCGCTGAGTTGTTCTGGGAGCCAATCACTGAGAAAATCAATCTCAAGCTGTATTTGATTAGCCATATCTTCACCTCTTTCACCGAGAGACTGATACTCTTCCACAGCTTTAGTCATTTTCTTGACATATGATGAGATAACACCAAGAGCAAGCTCATCAGTAACCTCATCACCTTTTTCAGCTTTTTTCTTTGCTATCTCTGTCTGAATCTGCCTGATAGCATTTAACTTAGTTTTATCTTTTGCTTTCATTGCCTCTTTAAGAGACGTACTTAAATCATCTGTTACTGCCATTATTTCCTACTTTTTATATAACTGCATTGTATCAGGAATATCGGTGATAATTCCGTATAAGCCTAATTCCATCAACCTCTGAAATTCGTTCTCATCATTAACAGTCCACACTACTGATCTTTCATATGGAAGATTAAAGTTTCGACTATTAATAACATTATTACTCACCATAAACATCATCTGCTCATCATGATTTGAAATTGCTTTGGCTTCAAATAGATCTTCCTCGCTATCTAAGATAATGCCGTAATGGCAATTGAAACTTTTTTTATAGTTGTGAATAGCCTCCCAGTTAAAAGATGAGATGATGTCTTTGTAATTACTCATACCAATAATTTTCTTCATGAGAATCTCAACATGCTCTTTATCGGTATCATCAGTTTTTATTTCAAAATTTACATTTCCACTGAGCTGTTCTCTTGAATTAAAAATCATATCATTAAGGTCAATATCTGGAAGAAGAAGTTCTATCTCATTTAGAGTTAAATCTTGAATGAAAAAACCTTTAATAAAAGAATCGTGATAAAAAATTATGTTGTTGTCTTTAGTAATTCTTAAATCAGTCTCTACAAAATCACAGTGATCAAATGCTTTATTTAAACCCTCTATTGAGTTTTCTCTATAGATTTGAGGTAATCCTCTGTGTCCAAAAATAAATGTCAAAATACTTCCCTAAATCAAATACATCACTACAATAGATTGTGAAAGTTTTCACAAAGTAAGGAATGATGTGCAAATACTAAATTTTGACCTAGAGCAAGAAGCCTGGATGGAAGAAGGTTCATGTGTTTATGCTAACACTGAATTGTTCTTTCCAGTGGGCTCTTCTATGAAAGCTATCAAGCAAGCAAATGAAGCAAAATCTATCTGTAATGAGTGTGTAGTCAAAGTTGATTGTCTTGAATACGCAATCACCTCAAATCAAGATTCTGGTGTTTGGGGTGGAACAACTGAAGAAGAAAGAAAATCTATTCGAAGAGAGTATAGAAGAACTGGTAGCCTTTTAAACTTCTAAACTAGTCCAGCTTCTCGTTTATCTTGTTCTTCTGCAAATTCAACTGAATTAATATTTCCTGCGTTGATGCCTACTTCCCCATCTTCATCGGTATACCAATAAATACCTTGATCTTTGATGAGGCCCTCTATTTCAGCGATAAACTTTTTTTTATCATCGACTTCAAATTCATACTCTTTTAAAGATGCTTGTAGTGAAATTTTTACTTTATGTGTTTTAGCCATTTCTTCTCCCTATAAAACGTTTTCGCCCATGAAAAGTGCTGACACTGAATCATCTGCAAATATAGATGTTAATGCATTTGCGATTATTGAGGAAACTGAGAGAACTTTTACATTTCCAATAGCGTCTGCATTTCCATTTTGAGATAAGGTATCTGTTGTAATTATTTCATCAATCGGCGCATTTTTAAGTTTTTCTACCGAAGGCTCTGAAAATACTCCGTGGGTTGCAACGACACTAACTGTTCTTGCGCCTTTTTCTTTCAGAATATTTGCTGCTGCTGCAATTGTTCCACCTGTATCGATAATGTCATCTACTAAAATAGCATGTCTATTTTCGACTTCTCCAATAACAGTTAATGCTTCTACAACATTATGTAATTTTGGGTCTCTTTTTTTGTGAACAAAGCCTACATATGCCTCTAAGTGTTTTGCAAAAGTTGTTGCTCTCTTTACTCCACCAGCATCTGGTGATATAACAGAGACTGGTTCTTCAAACTTATCTTTAAAGTAGTTCACAAACAGAGGAAGGGCCGTTAAGTGATCAAATGGTTGATCTATAAAGCCTTGAATTTGTTGCGTGTGAAGATCAATGGAAACTAATCTATCTGCACCCGCTGTAACAAAGAGATCTCCAATTAATTTTGCTGATATGGGTTCTCGAGGTAACGCTTTTTTGTCTTGTCGTGAATATGGATAAAATGGCAACACAGCAGTGATTCTTTTAGCAGATGCTCTTTGTAGTGCATCAACCAACAAAAGTTGTTCCATAATTGTGAAGTTGACACCTCCAGAATGACTTTGCAGAACAAAACAGTCCGCTCCTCTGGCACTTTCTTCTAGTCTTATATAAATCTCGCCACTTGCAAATTGTTTCTTGTTAACTAATGCTAAGGAAGTACCTAATTCTCCAGCTACTTTTTCTGCAAGCTCTGGATTAGAGGAACCTGCGAATAAGAGCATCTTTTTTTTACTTGGCTGTTCGATCAATTCTTGTCCTTTGGTTTTTTTCTATCCATATAACCTTCAATATTTTTTTGCTGATTTCTCTCAATGCCTAAAGCTTTAGATGGAACATCCTTTGTTATGACTGAACCTGCACCAATCATTGCACCTTCTCCAACAGTTATTGGGGCAACCAGCATGACGTCTGAGCCGATAAACGCATCTTTTTTAATGTCTGTCCTGTGTTTGTTTTTACCGTCATAATTTACAGTTATTGAACCGGCTGAAAAATTAACATTCTCTTCAAGATCAGCATCTCCAACATAAGCAAGGTGTGGAATTTTACTTCCTTCGCCGATATTTGAATTCTTTGTTTCAGCAAACGCTCCAACCTTTACATCTTGTTCTAGAACTGAGCCTTTTCTTAGATGAGCATAGGGACCAATAACAGCTTGGCCTTTTACTGTGACTCCATCTAATACTGAGGAGATTACACTCGAATCACTACCGATAGTTGAATCATTAATCATAGTGTTTGGTCCAACGGTACAGTTTTCATGAATTTCTGTTGTTCCAGTGAGATGAGTATTTGCCATTATTCTTGCACCCGCTTTTATCATGACATTTTCATCGATAAATGCTGTGGAAGTATCCTGGAAGTAGACACCATTTTCCATGTGTGAATTTATCAGTTTCTCCCTTAAAGTCTTTTCAACATCATTTAGTTGACTCATAGAGTTCACACCTTTTATAGTATCTTCGCTTACTTTTACTATAACTGTCTCCAATTTATTTTGAAATGCTATCTCAATTAAATCAGTTAAGTAGATTTCATTCTGATTATTGTTATCATCAAGATTTTCAATATTTTCAAGCAAAAACTTTTTATTAAAACAGTACATACCTGAATTAACTTCTCTAATTTTTTGCTCTTCCTCAGATGCATCTGTTTGCTCAACAATCTTTGCAATAGTATCACCTGCTCTAATAATTCTTCCATATCCTGTTGGATCAGAAACTTCAGCAGTGATGATTCCTAACGCAGCACTTTTTTTCTGCGTCTCCTCGATTAACAAACCTATGTTATCTTTATTCACCAGTGGAACATCTCCAGGTATTATCAAAACATAATCTGAAATATCGTTTTTAAATTCTTCACTGTTGAGAAGTGTCACGACAGCATGACCAGTACCAAGTTGTTCTTCCTGAAGAATAGATTTGAATTCTGGCTCTAATTGATTAATAACTAACTCTGATTTGTGTCCAACAACAACATATTTATCATCAAGATGCTTAATAGCACTCTGACCATAATTAATCATAGGTTGACCTAAAACAGAATGTAATACCTTAGGCAAGTCAGACTTCATACGAGTCCCTTTACCTGCAGCTAATATGACTCCCGATACTTTCATTTAATTTGCTGGGAGAGAAGGACTCGAACCCTCAACGTTTGGACCAAAACCAAATGTGTTGCCAATTACACCATCTCCCATTGACCTTTAGGGTTATTCTAATCTGCTTCTTGTAACAAACTACAATGAATTTTTTTTGTTACCAAAATAAGTCTGAATTGTTCAGGATCAATGTTTTGCTTTTTTGCATTCAAATGTTCTTCTTCACCTAAACAAAAGAACGTAGTACCACTTCCTGACATGAAGAATTCATGGCCCATGATGCTTTCGAGGTACTCTTTACGTTCAAGTAATTTAGGTTCAACTTTCAATGCTGCTTTCAAAAGATTATTCTTTATCTCAATATCATTATGGAGTACAACATCTGAATCTTGATGATTTTGTTCACGATCAAATTCTTCAAAAACTTTTCCTGTTGAGAGTCTTTCATGCGGTGTAGCAATTAATAAATGTATAGGTTCTTCAAGATGTACTGGATCAATTCTTTGCCCATAGCCCGAAACGTTTGCTGATAAACCTTGAATGAAAAAAGGAACATCACTACCAATATTTCGTGCGATTGAAGATAGGTCAGGAAGTTCTAGATCGTATGTAGTACTTAAGAATTTAATAATACTCCCTGCATTTGAACTTCCACCGCCAAGTCCTGCTTCAACAGGTATTTGCTTATTCACTGTTATATGAAAATGTTGATTAAATTTATTTACTTCTCTCAGGAGCTGCAAAGATTTATGAATTGTAGAGTCTCCTTCTGTGACAATTTGGGGGGTGAATTCAATGATATCCTCACCTCTATCAATTTCTTGTATATGAATTTCATCAAAAAGTGAAATTGGTACCATTAGTGAAGACAAGGTATGTAAGCCCTCTTGGACCTCTCTGTTTATTGTCAGATTAAGATTTACTTTTGCAGATGAGTAAATTTTCACTTCAAACTCTTCGCTAATTCTAGATACTGTTCTGGGCTCAAGTTTTGGGGCCTATTATCAGGATTTATATCCAGATTCTCTAGATCTTCAGCACTAAAATATTCTTGCAACGCTGATTTTATTTTTTTTCTTTTCTGCTGAAATGCGATTTTTGAAAGACGGAATGCTTCTAAACGATCTTCTTGATCAAATAGTGTTTCCCTTTGTAGCGTCACAACACTGGAAGTTACTTTTGGTACTGGGCTAAAACAATTTTTGCTCACATCAAATTGTATTTTCGGTGTTGTGAATAAAGAACACACTACTGACAATGATCCATATTCTTTTGTATTTGGTTGAGCCGTAATTCTTTCAGCAACTTCTTTTTGAACCATAACGACATAACGATGAATGACAGGTACTTCTGTTATCAGTTTAACTAGTAGCCTTGTTCCTATGTAGTACGGAAGGTTTGAAACAAGAATCCACCACGGTCCTGTTAGTTGTGAATAATCATACTCCATTGCATCTTGGTTTATAATTTCAATATTTGGCACTTCTGAAAAGCGCTCCTCTGTGATGGACGCTAAGTTTTTGTCAATTTCAATAACTTTCAATCTGTAATTATCTTTCAGTAATTCATTAGTTAATGACCCAGTACCTGGACCAATTTCTATAATCGGGTCAGCAAGTTGTCCTTGTACAAGTTTTGTTATTTTTCGAGAAATATTTGTGTCGACTAGAAAATTTTGACCTAATTTAAAATTGGGTTTGTTTTCTATTTTGTTAATCCAATACGCTTCACTCATTGTTATCTATTTACCCAATATAGTATTTGTATTTCTAATCGTTACTTCAGATAACTCCTCAAGAGTCATTTCTTTCAAACTTGCTAACTGTTTTGCTGTTTCAACTACATACTCTGGTTTATTAAGTTGACCTTTGTAGACGCCAGGTGCCAAGTAAGGTGTATCAGTTTCTACAAGTAATCGATTAGTTGGTATTTTTTTGACTGAAAGTTTTAAGTCTTTTGCTGTTTCATATGTGATGATTCCTGAAAGTGAAAAGTATACGTCTAAGTCTATAAATTTTTTAGTCCAATTGTTACCGCCAGTCCAAGAGTGAAGTATGACGGGGAAATCTCCAACATACCGTTTAAGAATGTCGAAAGTATCCTTAAAGCTGTCTCGACAATGAATAATTACGGGTTTATTTAGCTCTTTAGCGAGTTCAAGATGAAAAATAAGATTCTCATGCTGCTCTTCTCTTGAGGAATGATCTCTGTAATAATCTAAACCTGTTTCTCCAATTAGGTCGGCTTCGTGTATTAAAGCTAATAATTCATCTTTTTGATCTTGCAGATTTTTTGCATCATGTGGGTGTAAGCCTGCTGCCCAATAAGCCTTCACCGGTAAATTAGTTGAAATATCTCGTGCTTTAATGGAGGAATCCACATCAACTCCAGGAATAATTAAGTATTCTATTGGGGCAAAATCTAGATCATTGAAATTATAATCAGTCAACTGAAGGTGGCAATGTGTATCCACCCATTTAGGTTCTTGGTTTATTGCTGTTTCTTTCACTACTATATAAGAATAGGAGCATAAAAATATATGGTTAAAGGTAATAAAGGAAAGATTGATAATCTCGGTAGGATTGTTATCCCAAAATCAATTCGTAATGCCTTGGGTATAAACCATAATGATGAGATTTCCATGACTGTTGAAAATGATAAGCTAATTATCTCTAAAGGCTTTAAAACATGTGTAATTTGTAGTTCAAAGAATGTAACTAATCAAGTTAGTGACAAGTTATTATGTGTTGGTTGCGTTACCGATATTAAAAGTCTTTAATTTGCTCATAAATCTCATTAGTTGAGATATCTGTTAAAGAGGATATCGTTTTTGCAATTTCACGTTTTGGAATCTCAAATTTAAGTAGATTATGAACAACACTTTCAACATCTAAATCAAGTCTAGATTCTTTCTCTTGACCGTCGATTACGAGGGTAATCTCACCTTTTACATTCTTATCTTGAAATTGTTCTAAAAGCTCTTCAGCTGTTCCTCTATATATACTCTCAAACTTTTTAGTAAGCTCCCTGCAAACAACAATTTGATTAGTGATTTTATCTTTCATAAAACTCTCCAAGTCTTTAATTAATCTTTTGGGTGAGGTAAAGCAAACGGTTGTCATATTAGATTTAATTAGTTCAGACATAAAATCTGATCGTTCTTTTCCAGATTTTGGTATGAAGCCAATAAATTGAAAACTACTCAAGTCAAATCCTGATAAAGTTAATGCGACAATGACACTTGATGGGCCAGGAATAGACTCCATGTTTATATTATTACTGACTAATGTTGACACTAATTCAGAACCGGGATCAGCAATTAGAGGCGTTCCGGCATCGGATAACAAAGCAATATTTTTACCCTCAGTCAGTAGATTCTGAATTTCTTCAATCTTATTGTGCTCGTTGCCAACGAAGTATGAATAAACAGGCTTCTTTATATTCAAATGGTTGAGTAATTTTACAACTCTTCGAGTATCTTCTCCGTAAATACAATCCACATGCTGTAGGGTTTCTTGAAGTCTCGTTGATATATCAGATAGGTTCCCGATTGGTGTTGCACATATATAAAGAGTGCTCAAGATTAAAAACTGTTTATTTGTGATAAAATTTCGTTAAAAATTTCTAACTCTTGAGTAAGTATGATCCTTAAATACTTTCCATCGGTCGAAATCCAAACATTAGTATCACCTATATAGAGAGTTCCACCTGCAAAGGCCTGCTGACTGGTAAATCTAGTCTGTGCATTTGCCCATAAAGAATATGCAGCATAAATTTCATTAAGCTCTGTAGGGCTGTCTCCAGTAATTTTTACAGACATCATGAGTTGTTGAGAAGAGTTAACATAGTCTTTCCATGAACCTCCCCCAATTCCAACTGCAGCTTGAACTGATGCCCCTCTTCCAATTGTATCCTGAAGAATATAAGGTAAGTCTAATGCCCCGACTGTTCCCTCTTTAATGAGTTCATACCCATCAACTTGTAAATTTGCAATCTCGACAACTTCATATTGCTCGCCGGAGAAATATTTTTCAGGTGAATAAACTTGTTCAGCTGTTGGTAATTGATAAAGGGCTTCATTGAGAGCATCCATACCGCCTTGTGTGTTAATCTGTTTACCTAACTGCCCTCCAAAGGAATAATACAATTCATTTGGAATATAGAAATATGAAGGTAACTCAACTCTGCAAGAAAAATTAGGTTGTTGAGAATTCATTTCTGTTCTGTCATATTGGTCAAGATTTGATTCCCATCGTGCTTGAACTAAATCTGCCTGAGCTTCCATGATTGATCTTCTGCCAGCATATGGTGAAAAATCATCGTTCTCTTTCATTTCTTCATACCACCCTGCTAAATCTATTATCTGCCCTTGAAGTGTATGTGTTAACTCATGGACAAGTACACTCTGCTCCCATAA
>CAXHFF010000031.1:0-8677 GCA_964016255.1 uncultured Acidimicrobiaceae bacterium | reverse complement strand
AGATTCTTTTCTTATGCTCTATTTGCATGGATAATTTTAAGTTGTGTACAAGTTTCACCAGATCACCCATTGGGACAATTAAAGTATGTACTAGATAAAGGTTTTACTAGGATCCTAGAGCCCATTCGCTCAAGAATACCTACTTTAAGAATAGGTATGGCTGGTTTAGACCTCTCACCTCTAATTTTAATTTTTGGAGTTAACCTTTTGCAACCTTATGTGCTGAGGGCTGTCTGCTAAGATTTTTCCATTTCTATTGTTATAAAAAAATTCAATAAACTTTCTTCACCGGCTTTATTAATTGAAGAAAAATCAATTGAAAGAGTTTCATTCTTAATATAATCTTCGTGGCAGTTAATTGCTGATAGTACTGTTTTGTCGGATGATGAAATTTTTGTAGATATGCGATCCGTTATGTCATAACCATTATCTTTACGCATTTTTTGGATCAACGAAACTATTTCTCTTGAAATTCTTTCTTCAAGTAATTCATCATCCATAGCTGTATCAAGCGAAATTAGAAAATTATCCACTATATCTTGACTAGAACTAGGTGAAATAGCTACAAGTTGTAAATCTAAACTATCTAGTCCAATCTCATGATTATTAAAATTATAGGAACCAACTCTAATGATTTCTGTAATTTTTTCTTGGTTTAACGATTCCAGTTCACTACTAAGTTGATTAATCTCCTTGCCAAGCTTTGGACCTAATATTTGATAACTAGGTTTACACACATATTTAACCCATTCAGACATATTGTCATCGAAAATTATTTCTTTAATATTTAATTCATTAAGAATTATTTGTTCAACATTTTTAATCTTAGCTTTTAGTTCTTTATCTGAAGTTACAATTTTTAAGCTTCTCAAGGGTTGTTTGTTTGGCAACTCTACATTAAGTCTTATATTTCTCGCTGATCTAATAATATTTTTTGCAATTGAGATTTCATTCTCTAATTCAATATTAATTAACTGATCATTAGCAATTGGATAGTTTTCATAGTGAATACTTGTATTTTCATCTTCAACCAACCCTTGATATATTTGCTCACATATAAATGGAAGCACGGGTGCCATTGTTTTTGAAAATTCTAATAAAACCTCATGAAGTGTTTTGAAAGCGTTGATTTTATCAAGATCGTCTACACCTTTTTCTTTCCAAAATCTTTTTCTATTTGACCTAACATACCAATTTGTTAGTTCGTCGATAAAACTTATTAAAGGTGGTATTACCTCATATAAATAATAGTTTTCCATTTTTTCATTTACTGTTTTTATAAGAGATTGAAGGGTAGATATTATCCACTGATCCATTAGTGGCCTATCTTCAACTAAATCTGCTTTGTTCAATTCCTCCATTGAGATTTCATCTGCATTTGCGTAGTTTGAGAAAAAAGTAAAGCTATTCCATAGAGGCAAGATGACATTTCTAGTTACCAGTTGCACACCTTCTTCTGAAAACTTAAGAGGTTCACCCCTTACAACAGGTGAGTTTATTAGATAAGCTCTTAAACTGTCTCCACCATAATTGTTGAGTAGTTTCTCAGGGTCTGGATAGTTTTTTAAACTCTTGCTCATTTTTCTTCCATCTTCAGCAAGAATCATTCCAGTAGTTATACAATTCTTAAAGGCTACGGAGTCAAATAGTGCTACAGATAGAATTGTTAGAGTATAAAACCAGCCTCTTGTTTGATCTAAGCCCTCAGCTACAAAATCTGCAGGAAACCCATCTAAAAAGTTATCTTTATTTTCAAAAGGGTAATGTTGCTGACCATAAGGCATTGAACCTGATTCAAACCAACAATCTAAAACTTCGGAAGTTCTTATATATGTTTTACCATTTATTTCTATTTCAATGTCATCTAGATAATGCTTATGCAGATCGTCAACTTTAACACCGCTCAACTCTTCAAGTTCTTCAATAGATCCTATACAAATCTGATCTGTGGGGTCTTCTGTATTTATCCAGACGGGAATACAGCTTCCCCAATATCTGTTTCTACTAATAGCCCAGTCACGAGCATTACCAAGCCAGTTTGAAAATCGCTTTTCTCCAATGAAACCTGGAACCCAATGAGTTTCTTCATTTAACTCAACCATACGATCTCTAATTTTTTCTACTCTAAGAAACCAAGTAGGAATTGCCTTATAAATCAATGGTGTTCCAGTTCTCCAACAGAACGGATATGAATGCATCTCTGTCTTTTGGCTAAACAAAGAGCCACGCTCTTTTAACTGTTTCATAATTACTTTATCTGCATCTTTTACATTCAAGTCCTCGATTCCTTTAATTGATTTATCGAACTTACCGGACAAAGTTACAGGGTCAACAATCACTTCTATACCTGCATCTTTAAGCGCGTAAAAATCACTTTCACCATACGCTGGAGCTTGTGATACAAGCCCAGAACCGGATTCTGTATTAGTATCGTCACTGTGAATCAATCTAAATGCACCATTTGCATATTCATTTTCGTATTCACTGTAAGCAGGAATATACTCAGCTCCTATCATATCTTTGCCGAGCGACTCATCTAAGACATCAAATTCATAATCTTTAAGTTCTGTAATTAGATCTTTAGCTATCCAGTAGATATCATTGTCAATTTGAACACGCAAGTAGGTTATATCCTTGCCAATAGCTATTGCCAAATTTCCAGGTATACACCAAGGAGTAGTTGTCCAGACTAAAAATTTATCTAATTTTTTTATTTTATTAAAGTCTTTTCTAGCATCTAAGGTAAAGAAAATTGAAGGATCTTCAACATCTCTATAGTCCATATTTGCTTCAAAATTAGATAACGGAGTGGCAGCAGACCAAGAGTAGGGTAAAACCTTGTAATCTTTATATATTAAGTCATTCTCCCATAGGTTTTTAAATACCCACCAAACACTTTCCATAAAATCAATATCCATAGTTTTGTAGTCATTTTCAAAATCTACCCATCTCCCAATTTTTCTGGTTACTCGCTCCCAGTTTTCAGTATTTGTTTGAACCTGACTCCTGCATGCTTCATTAAATTTACCAATTCCAAATTCTTTTATTTGTTGATGATCTTCTAATCCAAGCTGTTTCTGAACTTCCATTTCAATTGGGAGTCCATGTACATCCCAACCAAAGCGCCTTTCAACATAATATCCTCGCATAGTCCAGTATCTAGGAACAATATCTTTGATAACCCCAGCTAGGAGGTTTCCATAATGAGGGCTACCAGTAGGAAATGGTGGCCCATCATAAAATCTAAATGTTTTTTCTTTTTTTCGATTTTGCATTGAATTATCAAAAGCACCAATTTTATCCCAATAGTCAGAGATACTTTGTTCTTGAGATGCTAAATCGATATTATTATTAATTCTTTTGAACATATCTTTAAAATTTTAAAGGTTTTTAGAATAAATATACCAATAATAAAGATTATTTAAATATTTATAAAATACTTACCTTTTCGTGGATATTTACTAAGATATTAAAATTAATAGGAAATATATATGACAAGAAAATTATCCGTCAATACAGTCAATAAGTTCAAGAAAAAGCTTGAACAGGAAAGAGATAATCTTACAAGTTTATTAGAAAGACATCAAGAAGAGCGTGAAAGAGTAAGGCTTTCTGAAGGGTCGGCTGAAAGAAGTCCAGATCCATCTGAGGCTGACGGTGGCTCAATGGCTTTTGAATTAGAAAAAGAGTTAACCTTAGATGAAAATACAAAATATCTACTAAATCAAGTTGAACATGCACTATATCTTATTAAGAAAAAAAAATATGGTATTTGTGAAAACTGTGGGGATGCAATTCCTGTAGCTAGACTTGAAGCCTTACCATATTCAACAAATTGTCGAGATTGCGCCGCTTTAATTGACACTTAAAAAAACTATATACCTAACTTTTACGGTATCTCTCTTAGCCCTGATTGATAATTTAACTAAATATTACGTAAGGGTCGAAAATATCCAGGAACTCGTAATACTTGAAAATATTTTAACAATTGACCTTACATACAACACTGGCATAGCTTTTGGATTTTTAAGTGATTATACAAATTTAACTTACGCAGTATCTTTGATAGTTTTAGTATGGTTAGCTTTTCAAATAAAAGACTCCTCAACCAGTTCTATTGAGTTCTATTCCTTTACACTAATTCTCGGTGGCGCGGTAGGTAACTTATCTGAAAGAGGTTGGAATCTGATTACAGATAATGGTGGTAAAGTAACAGATTTTATTGAGTTATTGTTCATACCTAGTTTTAACTTTGCTGATTCCTTGATAAGTATTGGGATAGCTTTGTTATTATTTTCGGAGTTTAAAAATAGATAATATAGAAATACTTCACAAAAATGAAAACTTCATCATCTTTAATAAACCAAATGGTTTGCTTAGCCACCCAACTAACAACTCAACGGAGCAGACTTTACGTGACTATCTTATAAAACTGTATCCAGATGTTTTATCCTGGGGAGAAAAAAACAGAGAAGGTATTGTTCACAGATTAGATAGGGTTACCTCAGGGCTTATGGTTTGTGCTCTAAATTTTGATTCTTACAATATTTTAAAAGGCAAATTTAAAAATAGAGATATACAGAAAAAATACATTGCTTTGATTGAGGGAACTTTACCATCTGAAACTGGAATCATAAAACTACCACTAGCTCGATCAATTCAAAATCGAAGTAAGCGTATTGTTGCTCAAAAAGGTCGTTTATCGATTACAAATTATGAAGTAAAATATTTAAATCATGAATCTAACATTTCAAAGATAGAATTGGAACTTGTTACTGGAAGAAATCATCAAATAAGGGCCCACATGGAGCATATGAAAACACCTGTTATCAATGACACACTATATGGAGCTTCTAAAAATAATTTAATACCTACTGATTCTATAGCTCTTCATTCAGCATCACTAAAATTTAAATATGATAATGAAGTTCATTCTTTTGAAACTAAGGAACCTTCTTTTTTTAATCGTGTCTTAGACGTGTAATTATTTAAAAATACTTTTAATATGTTTTTATGAGTAAATCTTTTGTCCATCTTCATGCCCACACTGAATACTCAATGCTTGATGGTGCAGCAAAAATACAAACATATATAGACAGAGTAAAAGAACTAGCTCAACCGGCAGCAGCAATAACTGATCATGGTAATTTATATGGAGCTTTAGAGTTTTACAACATAGCAAAAAAGAATGGAGTAAAACCTATCATTGGATATGAAGCTTATATCACAACTGAGTCACGGTTTGAACGCCCAGATAGAGATAAAAATAAACGCTTCCATCTCACACTTCTTGCAGAAAATAATGAAGGGTATTGGAATCTTGTAAACCTTGCAAGCAAAGCTTTTACAGATGGGTATTATTACAAACCCAGACTTGATTATGAATTATTAAGAGAACACTCAAAAGGGGTAATAGCACTATCTGGTTGCCTTGGAGGAGAGATTGCACAGCATTTAGCTCCAGATGGTTCCATTGAAGAGGGTAATAACCAAGGTGAAAGAAGTTATCAGAAAGCTCTTGATAAAGCAGTTCTATATCAAAATATTTTCGGTGAAGAAAATTTTTACATAGAACTTCACAACCATGGGATTAAGCAGCAAGAATTAATACTTCCAGATTTACTAAAAATATCGAATGAAATATCTGCTCCTTTAGTAGCAACAAATGATTCACACTATGTTAATCCAGAAGACTCCTCAGCACATGATGCATTACTTTGTGTACAAACTAATGCAACAATCGACGACGAATCTAGGTTCAAGTTTGAGGGTGATGGGTATTATGTAAAATCTTCAGAAGAGATGAGAGCACTTTTTACAGAAGAAGAATATCCAGGTGCTTGTGACAACACACTTCAGATAGCTGATAGAGTTGACTACAGCTTTGAATCTGGAAAATATTACCTTCCAGCATTTCCTTTAGAAGATCCAAATTTAACAGTTGAAGAATATCTCAAAAATCTTGTTTACGAAGGAGCAGTTTCTGTATATCCAGAATTAACTGATGAGGTCACAGAGAGAATAGAGTATGAACTTGATGTAATAAATTCTATGGGATTTGCCTCTTATTTTTTAATAGTTGGAGATTTAATTCAATATGCAAAGGAAAATAATATTAGAACAGGTGCAGGCAGGGGGTCTGCGGCAGGCTCTATTGTATCTTACTGTCTCGGGATAACTGGTATTGAGCCATTGAAATATGGATTACTTTTTGAAAGATTTTTAAATAAGGGAAGAAAAGAGTTACCTGATATTGATATGGATATTGATGAACGATACCGTAAAGATGTTATTGATTATGTTATAGACAAATATGGAGAGGATAAAGTAGCTCATATAGTTACTTTTGCAACGATAAAAGCAAAACAAGCGATTCGTGATTCATCAAGAGTGTTAGGACTTCCATTTTCTGCAGGGGATAAAGTGGCAAAACTTATGCCACCAATGATTTTAGGAAATACCGCAACACTTTCTGAATGCCTATATTTAGATGAGGATAACAATAGTGGCTATAGTAAAGAATTTTATTCTGCATCTGCAGAATTAAGAACCCAATATAAAAATGATGAAGAAGTCAAAAAAATCATAGATATAGCACTTGGACTTGAAGGCTTAAGAAGACAAGATGGCATTCATGCGGCTGCCGTAGTTATATCTCCGGAAAAGATCACAAACTTTTTACCAGTACAAAAAAAAGGTAAAGACGCAGAATTAGTAACTCAGTATGAAATGCATACAGTAGAACAATTAGGACTTTTAAAAATGGACTTCCTAGGACTCAGGAATCTTTCAATTATTGACAGGACTGTTGAATTAATAAATAAAGATGAATTTAACATTGATCAGATACCTCTGAGCGACGAAAAAACTTTTGAATTATTTTCATCTGGGAGAATGATTGGAGTGTTCCAACTTGAAAGTCGAATTGCGCAGATAACAGCACGAAGCTTAAAGCCAAAAAGGTTTGAAGATATAGTTGCCTTAGTTGCATTAATTAGACCAGGACCACTTGGAGCAAACATGCATATAGAGTTTGCAGACAGGGCTACAGGTAAGAAGGAGATAGAATTTCTTCATGAAGACCTTAAAGTAATTTTAGAAGAGACATATGGAGTAATTCTATACCAGGAACAAGTCATGCAAATTGCACAAAGAATTTCTGGATTTCAACTCGATGAAGCGGATGATCTGAGAAAAGCTATGGGTAAAAAGATACCGAAAGTTATGGAACAACAAAGAAAGAAATTTACAGATGGAGCTATTAAAAAAGGGTATTCTGAACAATTTTCAGTTGAATTATTTGATCAAATCGCTTTCTTTGCTGGTTATGGCTTTAATAAAAGTCACTCAGTTCCTTATGCCCTCATTGCCTATCAAACTGCGTATCTTAAAGCTAATTTTCCAGCAGAGTATCTATCTGCCTGTTTAACCGCTGTGAAAAGAGATAAAGAAAGAACCGCAGTATTTTTAGCTGAAGCAAGAGAACTAGGCGTCAATGTCAACACACCTGATATTAATTTAAGCATAGAAGATTTTTCTGTTGCTAATGGAGAAATATTATTTGGTCTTTCAGCTATCAGAAATGTAGGTGATATAACTGCTGAAAAGATTGTCCTTGAAAGAGAAAATGGTGCATATGAAACAGTTCAAGACTTTCTAGCCCGTACAGATTCTAGATCGTTAAATAAAAGAGGTGTTGAGGCAATGATACAGGGTGGTGCCTTTGATAAATTTGGATTCCCTCGAAGAGGTTTGTATGATTCCATAATTGACCTGATAGAGGATGCCAAAGGTCTTAAGAAATCAAAGAATAATTCTCAAGGCTCTTTATTTGATTTGGAAGAACAATCGAGTGAGCTCACAATTATTAAAAATATTGAATGGGACAAGAAGGAACTACTTGATAGAGAACGGGAGATGTTAGGTTTTTTTGTTAGTGAAGACCCTTTAGAGGGTTATGGAGAAATCTTCAGATCTGAATCAACGCACTCCATCATTGAACTTATGGATTTAGAGGAAGACGAAGAAGTTAATGTTGCAATAACTGGTTTAGTATCAAATGTACAAAAGAGAGTTTCAAGAAGAGGAAATGCTTGGATTCAGTTTGACCTTCAGGAATCTACAGGCTCTTTAGGTGTTTTGGTTTTTAATAAATTAGTTGATAAATATAATGCACAACTAGATGGGGAATTGTATCTCAAAGTTTCAGGAACATATGCTGGAGGAACTGAAAACAATATTCGTGCTCGAGACTTTGAATTAATTGAGCCATCAAAACTATTAACTGATTTAGATACAACACCACTTAAAATCTCTGTCCAAGAGGAAATAATGGATAAAAATAATTTAATCTTATTAAAAGAATTACTAGAAAGATTTCCCGGTAGTTCCAAAGTTGAATTAGAAGTCAACAACAATGAGGGAATAAAACTTCTTGAGTTAAAGAATATTAAAGTTAAGAAAACTCCTCAGCTAAGAAATGAAATTAACACTTTATTGACAAGTTAATTAACATTGAATTATGTCATTTAATATAAATGAGTTTCAGAAACGGTTCGAAGAAAGAGCTGATGCGGTAAAAAATCGTCCTATGCCACCGATTGGTGGAGATGAGAGGCTTGCATTTATAAAACAAGCTGAAAAAGATTATCAAGATTATATGATTATTTCAGATTCA
>CAXHFF010000030.1:0-8737 GCA_964016255.1 uncultured Acidimicrobiaceae bacterium | reverse complement strand
CTATTTCTAGATAAAAAATTTTTAAATAGAGTTTCATATGTATTCGTTTTTGTTTTATTTAATTTTTTAGTTGCAACACCCCAATTCAATTTAGAAATATTTAATACTGAAATTTCTAAAAGAATCTCTAGTGCACTTTTAACATTGTTTGTTGGCCTTACACTTCTTGAAATGTTAAACGTGTTAAATAAAGTTTCCGAAAATATTGAATCATTAAAAAATAGGCCGATAAAGGGCTATGTTCAGATTGTTAAAATTGTTGTTAACTCATTCATATTCATAATTATTTTTGCAATAATGACCGGTCAACCAGTTAGTTATTACATAAGTGGTTTGGGTGCCCTTACAGCAGTTCTGTTGTTGGTTTTCCAGGACACAATCTTATCTTTTATAGCATCCGTACAAATTGGTCAGAACAACATTATTAATAATGGAGACTGGATTGAGGTACCAGAATATGGCGCTGATGGCGATGTAATAGATATTGCCTTACATACAGTTAAAGTGCAAAACTGGGACAAAACAATCACAACAATCCCTACATCAAAGATCGTAACCACGTCTGTAAAAAACTGGCGAGGAATGTCAGAGTATGGAGGAAGAAGAATTAAAAGATCTATCTCTATAGATATATCAAGCGTTAGGTTTATGGAGCAAAAAGATATTGATAAGCTAATGAAAATCCCAACTGTAAATAAATATCTCTCTGAAAAAATAAAAGATATTGAAGAATTCAACTCTTCAGTGAATGAAGAAAAAGAAAAAAGAAAACTCACTAACCTTGGAACTTTTAGGGCATATCTTGTTAAGTATTTACAAAATCATGATGGTCTCAATACAGAAACCATGACTTTGCTAGTAAGACAACTTTCGCCAACTGCCACAGGAGTTCCTTTGGAGTTGTATACTTTTACAAATACAATTGATTGGGTTGAATACGAAGGTATACAATCTGATATATTTGATCATATATTTGCCGTACTGCCAAAGTTTGGACTTAGAGCATTTCAAGACGGCACAGTGGAGGCTGCTGCTGCAAGGGGCTTGCCAATAATTGATTCAGAAATATAAATTATTGCTTAGAAACTTTCGTAGATTTTGTAGATAAGATTTTCTAAATTTTCCTCAACATATTCTTTGGCCAAAAAAGATTGATGACTCCGAAAAGAATTAATAGGTAATTTAAATAATTTCCCCATCTTGTATAAAGTGTTAGTTTGTTTGAAGTTTTAATCTCTTCAGTTAATACTGCATCCGTAAAAAGACCTGTTGAGCTGTATATATCTCCATCAGTACCGCTTATAAAAGCTGATTTTCCTGTTATTGCAGCATGAGCAATATCTCTATTATTCGATATAGCATTAGCTCTAGACATAAGTATAAATTGGTCTGACATACCACTTTCTCCATAACTTGCTTGATTTGTCAAAATTACAACAACCTCTGCACCTTGAACAACACTTCTTCGTATATATCTATCAAAAGAACCCTCGAAAGAAATAACTGGAGAAATTTTTATTTCATTTTTGTTTGTTGTAAACACTTGTTGTTGTGTTCCTCTTACCATATCCCTTGGAACCAGAGAAAGAGGTGGTATCCAATCTAAGTATTTTCGAAAAGGGATATATTCCCCAAATGGTACTGGATGTTGCTTAAGGTACTCTCCAGAAATTTCTCCTCTTTCGTCAATAAAGATTCCATAATTCTCAAACTCTCCAGGACTTGAAGGCCTGTCTCCACCTATCAGAAATACAGTATCAAGTCTCTGTGCTTCTGTAGCAATCTCTTTTAAAGTTTCAGTATTTTTCTTTGGGTCATTGCCAAACCCACTAGAGCTCTCCGCCCAGAGAATGAGTCTTGCTGTTTCAGTGTCATTAAACCCCTGTTCGTTGTCTAGAGACTTGGTAAGCAAAAGATGATTATCATAAATACGTTGTCTTTCGTTTTCACATTTATTTTTTGCCCCAGGACAGGGAGAATTGCCCTGAATGATTGAGACTTGAATTTCTTTGATTACAGAATCACCAGTCGAAGTTATTGAAAAAACAAGTGGAACGATTATAAAAGTAAGTAATACTGCGAACCTCTTTAGTTCATTACTTGACTTATTTCTGTTGCTAATAAAAAGATATAAGAATAATATCAAACTCTCTATGAGTAGAGAGTACCCAATAGGTCCAAATGTTTTGAAAATTTGTGGAACCAGGTAAAAGAAAACATTGTCTTGATATCCAGTTAATAAAACTGTTGAGGAATAACCCCATGGAAAACCTCCAAAAGGAAAGTAAGCCCTTAATAATCCGAAACCACTTATCACTCCAATTAAAGCGAATAAATTATTATCAGTTTTTGTACCTATAAAAGAAAAAAACTTGCTGAATAACCCGTACATCAAGCCCATAAGAATTGTTAAAGGGATCCATGCCTCATACCCAATTGATTGAATTCCAAATAAAATTGCCCCATAAGCAATACTTCCAAAAATAAACCCTTTCGTGAATACTTTTTCAACTTGAATTATTGAACTGTAGAAATAATAAATTGCTGGAAATATTAAATACCAGTAATCAAATGGGGGGAAACTTAAAAAATATAATATCCCGGCGAATATTGATTTGAATAACATATGTTCATATCTTAGTAATTAGTATCGATGAAATAAATTAAAATAATACCCTATAGATGACGACTACACCTGAAAATATAGAAAAATAAGTTACCATATCGGCGATTAGTTTATCTGATACTCTAGAAAATAGTAGGCTTGAAAACCTTATCCCAAGTAAAACTGGTAAAACAAGATACATAAATAAAACTAGATGGTCTTGTAACATATTTCCAGTAAAAGCCAACAGAGAAAGAGTGATTAATATACCTAAGGTGAACACAGCATTTAGAGAAGGTCTAAATTCACTTCCCTTAGTTCCTCTGTATAAAATGGCCACAGGTGGGCCTCCAATCGCAGCAATCATCCCAAATATTCCTGAAAAAGTACCAGCAAGCAGTGAATTAAAAGAGTTTCTTTTTACATTCCAACCAAAATACGAACCTAGTCCAGCACTTAGTACTATTACCCCCACAGAAATTGATAGTAAGTTCGGGTCTAAGGTTGTTAGGAATAGCAAACCGATTGGGCCACCTATAACTCTTCCACCAATAAGAAACTTCATAGGTTTCCAGTTAACTTTAGATTTTTCTCTAATAAACACCCTTAAAGCTAAAGGGAGGCCCAAAAGAGAAAGTAGCTGAGGTACTAAGGCAGGTTCTATTTGAACAATAATTGGTGATGCAATGACTGCGAAACCAAATCCTAAGACGCCTTGAACAGAAGCGGAAATAAATAATAGAAGTGCTATGAAAATTAGTTCAAAAATTGAAAGATCGAAAGGAATGTTCAACTAAGTGCTTTTTCTATGAGACTTAGTATCTCTCCTTCTTCAGTATGTCTTCCCGTTTCAAGTTTGGAGTAAAGTATTTCTTCATTCAAATAAAATTCAAAGACCCCACCTGAGCCGGGAATTAGATTTATTGAATTAACTTTTTGTCCGTATTTTTCTAAAATGTCTTCTATCGTGCTAACTGCACGAGGTGTGTAGTTTCAAACAACACAAAATTCAAGTTTGATATCCATATTAGAAATACTATCATAAAAAACTTAAAAGGAGATAAATGTTTGATTATTCAGCAATAACAAAATTAGATTTGGAAAATGATATAAAAAATACTCTAAACATAAGTCTTGAACAAATTCAAAAAATTAAAAATGAAGATACGCCATCTTTAGGTTTATTTGACTTATTTGAGAGAACTATTTCAGATTTATCTGGAAGAGTAGCTTTTATGGCAGATGTAAGTAAAGAAGAAGATATTAGAGATTATGGTAATGAGGCAGAGTCAATTATTGAAAATTTTCTTTTGGAAGTCACGACTGATAAAGAACTTTTTGAAAAATTCAAATCAATCAAAACAAATACTTTAGATAAGGAGTCAATCAAATACTTTGATGAGGTTATTAGAGACTTTATTGATGCTGGACATGAATTAGATAATGATAAAAAAACACGCTTAATTGAAATAGAAAAAAAGTTAATAGATCTTGAAATTAATTTTTCTAAAAATATTGCAGCCGATAAATCTGAAGTAATACTAAATAAGTCTCAATTAAAAGGTTTGAGTATTGATGAGCTAAATAATTTCAGAAAAGAAGAAGATAACTTCATCGTGACAATGGCTTACCCTGATATAAATGCAGTTTTAGAGAATTGTGAGATTCGTGATTCAAGAAAAGAGGTCTGGAAGAAATTTAATAATAGAGCAATATCGTCAAATTCACCTATTTTGAAAGAAGCTGTCGCTTTGAGAAATGAAAAAGCAAACCTATTTGGTTTCAACACATGGGCAGAATATAGACTTCAATACAGAATGGCTAAGAGTCCACAAAATGTCATAAAAATGTATGACAATTTAGTTCCTAAATTACAGAAGGCTGCACAAAATGAAAAAGTGGAGTTAGCCACTAACAATATTGAACCTTCAGATATAGCTCCTTGGGATATTAGATATTTAATTACAAAAAAAAGAAATGAGCAGAGTCAGGTTGATAATAATGAGATAAAAAAGTATTTCTACATCCACAATGTAAAAGAAGCTATGTTCTCAATATGTGAAGATGTTTTTGAAATCTCTATTAATCGAGAAGACTCTCGTACTGCCTGGCATGAGGATGTTGAACTTTGGTCGATCTCAGATCAAAATAACAAAAAGATTGCATATTTTTATTTAGATATGTACCCAAGAGATGGAAAGTACACCCATGCAGCAGTTTTTGATATTTCACCGGGTAGTGCAGATGAAATAAATCTTCCAGTTTGTTCAATGGTAGCTAACTTTCCAAATCCAAATACTGGTAATGGTCTCATGACTTTTGATGAAGTGGAAACGCTTTTTCATGAATTTGGTCATGTCCTTCATAACGGAATTGGGAAGTCAAAATTTGCTCGGTTTTTGGGGGCAAATGTTGAGTGGGATTTCGTTGAAGCTCCAAGTCAAATCATGGAACACTGGGTGTGGAAGAGTGAATGCTTGAGAAGATTCTCGAAACATATTGAAACTGGAGAAACACTAGACCATGACCTATGTGAGAGGTTAAATTCTTCAAAAAATATAGGAATCAGCTTACTAACTCTTCGTCAAGTTTCGTTTGGGCTAGCTGATCAACACTTACATGGAATAAATTTTAATGATTCGTTGGATCAAATTGAACAAGAGTCTCAAAAAGTAACAACGATAAGTTATCCAAACGATACTAATCATCTTGGAGCTTTTGGACACTTACTTGGGGGATACGATGCGGCTTATTATGGTTACTTGTGGGCCGACATAATTGGTGATGATTTATTTAGTAGATTTGAAAATGAAGGTATCTTATCAAAAGAGGTAGGCATTGACTATAAGAATAAAATTCTCTCTGTTGGTGGCTCTAAGGATGCAGAAGAAATGGTTCAAAATTTTCTTGGTAGAAAATGGAATGATGAAGCATTTTTAACTCAAAAAAAATTAGGCAATTCTTGAAGAAAAGCTTGCATCCTGTTAAAAATGTTGTTAACCTTGTGAATGTATTCACAAAGTAAAAGGAATAAAATGACTGACGGACTTAAAGCAAGTCAAATTAAAGGCGGTATAAGGCCTTCTAAAAGTTTTGACCAAGGTAGAGTATGTAAAGACGAATCATGCAACACCAAACTCAGCATATATAACAAAAGAGATCATTGTTTTAACCATGCTCCTGTAAAATACCCTCGAGTAAGAGGACGTATTTTACAAGAAACTGCTTAATTCTTAATTAACATCTAAAAACCTATCTAATCTAAAAACGAGAAAGTATTAAAATACAACTATGGATTTGAACTTTACCGTTCCAGAGATTAGCTGTGGGCACTGCAAAGAAACTATCGAAAGCGCTCTCGATATGACAGGTGTATCAAATCTAAATATAAATATAGAAACTAAAGATGTTTCTTTAACTATTTCTGATGGTATTGAATTAAAAACTATAGAGTCGTTGCTTGATGAACAAGGCTACTCTGTTGTCTCAAAATAGTAATACATTATCACTCGACCTAGATGGTATGACTTGCGCCGCCTGTGCAGCAAGAATAGAAAGAGTCATATCGAAAAATGAATCAATAGAATCAGTTTCTGTAAATTTTCCTTTAAAAAAGGCAGTTATTAAATCTAATAAAGATTTTGATGTTGATAGAGTTATAGAAAAAATTAGCGCTATTGGATACTCAGCAAAAGTTACAGATAAAAGAGTTCCTGAAAAAGAAAACTACAGTAAAACTTTCCTTATACCCTTTTTTTCCCTAGCTTTCTCCATAGGTGTCTCTCAAGCATTTAATGCAAATAATTCATTTTTAGCATATTTGCTGGGCTTCACAGTTATATTTGTATTTGGTAGACGTTTTCATATTTCGGCAGTTAAGAAAATATCTCATTTTGAATTTAACATGGACACACTTGTGTCTCTTGGTAGCTTAAGTTCAGTTGTAGTCTCTCTTCTTCCCTCTAGTAATAGTGACATGTTCCTTGATGCAGGAGCTTATATAATTTCATTTGTATTATTTGGTAAGGCAGTTGAAGAGATTTCAATTCAAAAATCTATCGATGTATCTGAAGCGATTAAAAATTCTAAGCCACAATATGCTAAATTATTATCCAATGGAATGGTTGAGGTGAAAAAAGTATCAGATTTAAATGGTGGAGACTTTATTGGTGTTTCTCCAGGTGAAATTATTCCAATTGATGGAATTATTACTGCCGGATCATCTTCGACTAATGAAGACTTCCTTACAGGTGAGTCAAAACCAATTAATAAAAAAACCGGAGATGGTGTTATGGCTGGAAGTATTAATTTAGATGGATATATAGAAGTTGAGGTTAAAGATGGAGGAGTTTCAACATATGACTTTATAGAACAACTTATTTTAGAGGCACAATCTTCAACTCCATCTATTCAGAAAACTCTTGATAGGATAACCCAATTTTTCGTTCCAGGAATTCTTCTTTTAAGCCTGTCTACGTTTTTGTATCGGTATTTACTAGTAAGTACTGAGTTAATGAGATCATTAGAGATCGCAATCTCTGTGCTAGTAATTGCTTGCCCTTGCGCACTAGGCTTAGCCACACCGATAACATTATATAAAGCTTCAACCTTAGGATATCGAGATGGATTTCTTTTTAAAAATTTTGACAAATTACAAAACTTAAAAGAACTAAATAAAATTATATTTGATAAAACAGGTACTCTTACGTCTGGTATTTTTACTGTAAAAAAAATAGATACCGGAAATACAAAATTATCAGAAAATGAGATTTTATCATATGTTGCAAGCCTGGAAATAAAGTCAAATCATCCGATCGCAAAAAGTTTACTTCTCGAATCAGAAAGAAAAAATTTGTCTTTTTTTTCTTCAAGCAATGTCAAAGAGGATATAGGATCTGGAATTCATGGAATAGTCAACGGCCTTGATGTTTCTATAGTCGGTAAAAATGACATTGAGAATATGCTTGAAGTAACAATTGATAATCAACAAGCTTATATTCATCTTGAAGAAGACTTAACAGTAGATCAAGATTTAATTACTGAGATTAAAAAATACTATGAGATTTTAATTTTATCGGGTGACAGTTCAGAGAAAGTTTCTCTTCTAGCAGAAGAATTAAATATTAAGCATGCATTAGGAGATCAAGCTCCTGAAGACAAGCTCTCATATGTGAAGAGTCTTCAAGAGACTGAAGGAGTTATTTTTATAGGTGATGGGGTTAACGACTCTCCTTCCTTGCAACAAGCAGATGTTGCCATTACTACTTCAATAAGTAGCCAAATTGCTCAAGCTTCTAGTGATATAGTTATTCACGAAGGCGGAATTGAAAAAATTCTTAACATAAGAGATTTGGCCTTAAGGAGCAGTAGAAGAGTTCGACAAAATTTATTTCTTGCATTTATTTACAACAGTCTCATGATTCCAATTGCTGTTGCTGGAAGCATCTCTCCTAAATTGGGAGCATTGGCAATGGCTATGTCTAGTATTTCAGTAGTTTTGAACTCCTCAAGAAAACTAACAAATTAGTTTCTAGATAAATCTTCACAGTGATTAATCTTTTACTATGGAAGATATAATTTGGAATCGCAAACCACTTCTATCTGAACCGGTAGCAGTCCTTGCCTTTGAGGGCTGGAGTGATGCTGGCAATACAGCAAGTGGATGCATTGAAAATCTCTGCAACAATCATGATGTAGATCCATTTGCAGAAGTTAACTCGGAAAATTTTTATAACTATCAAATGAGAAGACCCATTGTTGACGTAAAAGAGATTGGTGAAAGAAACTTTCACTGGCCTCAGACATCTTTTTATTCAATTGAGGATTATAAATCAACAAATGACATCATTCTAGTTTTTGGCGAAGAGCCATCTATGAGATGGAAAACATATTCAGAAAATATTGCCAATACATTAATTGAGTTAGGTGTAAAAAAAGCGGTTACTCTTGGGGCGTTCTTCGGCCAAGTAGCTCATACTCTACCTGTTCCTATTTTTGGAGTAAGTGACGATCCAACATTTAATTCTAGATACAATGTCTTACCTACCAACTATTCCGGGCCAACTGGAATCACAAGTGTTGTCGGACATGAACTAAGAAATAGTGGAATAGAAACTTCTGGCCTTTGGGCTG
>CAXHFF010000029.1:0-8854 GCA_964016255.1 uncultured Acidimicrobiaceae bacterium | reverse complement strand
ATCATTTTCTTAAAAAATTCAGAAAATATTATTGAAATTATATATCAACGTGGATTATTTACTCCTGAAGACACAAATAGAGTTTCATCTATTTTTATGGTTGTAGCATTTGGACTAATCCCGTGGTCTCTTAATCAAATTATCACAAGATCATATTATGTACAGAAAAATTACTGGTTCCCAGTTTGGGTTGGAACATTCATTACTTTTGCTACTATTTTTATTCTAAAAATACTTAATAACCCATCAGGAGAAAGTTATGCAGTAGTAATTATTTCATCACTTTGGGTTAATACGTTGATCCTATCATTTTTTCTTAAAATTAAAAATGAGCGACTTATTGATAAATCTCTTTTATTAGACCTCTTTAAAATACTTGGCGTAGGTCTTCTAACATATTTTTTAAATTTCAGTTTTGGATTCTACTCTGGTAGTCCCATTCTTGAGGTTGTGTTCGATACATTATTTATCTTTATAGTTATATTGATGTCTCTCTTTGTCGTTAAAATGAACTATATTAATTTGAAAAGGACTCGTTAATGCAGAAATTTCCACTAAAAAAAGGTTTGTCAAGTGTTGAATCCCTTCATGAAGAAATTAATGAATATATTGATGTACTAATGGGTCATATCAATCCACCAATTGCAGATGGCATTGACACTTTATTTGAAGTAAGTAGTACTTATTTAGCAAGAGCTAAAGAAATAGAGATAAAGCTTCTTGAACGGGAAAGAAGTGGATCAATTGCTAATGGTGATGATCTCAAGAAGTTTAGAACCGGGGAATTAAGAAGTTTTATAGAATTATGTAAAAGTGCACAAAACCAGGGTTCAAGAAGAATTACAGTAGCACTTAGCGAGTTGAACCTAAAAGAAAGTTAAGTCAAGTCCTCAACATCAAAAATTTCCTGGGCAACACTTAGACCTTTATCCTGATTATTTTTTATAGTATCTGGGCTAAGTGTAACTTTCACCAAAATCTCTAAACCCATCATTTTTGCAATTACAGATTTAAGTAAATCAATAATTTCTTCAGATTTCTTTAACTCCTCAAACAAGAATTCATTTTCTTTGTCAACAATTAAATTAATCGTATCCTCTTCTTCGACCTCTGCTCTAATTGCCGTTAGGTAAGAGTACTTTCTTGGTGATAAGTCTTTTTTCATTTCTTCAAGTATTTTTGGCCAGAAGACATCAAAATTTCCAAGTGATTCTTTTTTAGGTATTGAGTTTTTTTTACTGGTAGTTTTAGAGCTACTGCTTTTAGGCGACATATCCTGTTTTTCTACTTTCGCAAACGCCGTTTTCTTGGGGGCAACTTCATCATTCAAAAACCTCCCTTCGAGTAGATCCATTCTGTAACCTATAGTTTTTGTATCTGAACCAAGCTCAGGTTTAATTACTTTCATTAAAAATAACTCAAGTTTGAGATGTTGTGATGTACTACTTGAAAGATTTTGATTAAGGTCATCAATTAAATCAAGAATCCTTATCAATTGTTTAGCATTTACTTTCTTGTCAGCAGACTCTAATAAAATCTTTATATTTGGAGTTAAGTTATCTAATTTGGCATCATTAGGTAGATACTTAAGATAGAACATATTTCTAAAGAACTCTGAAATTGACTCCATTACATCACTTGGCTGCAGTCCCTTTTTATAGGCATCTCTTAGAACTCCAAGAACAGCTGCTGTGTCTTGTGTTTCAATTGAATTAATGATTGTCTCAAATTCTTTTGTACTTAGTTTTCCAAGTATTCCATATAAATCATCAACATTTGATTTTTTTCCAAACGTATTGTAAGTCTGCTCAAAAAGATTTATTCCATCTCGTAATGATCCATCGGAAAATGTAGCAATGGTATTTAATACGTCTAAATCAAGTGCCATTTTTTCTTTTTTTCCAATCTCCTGAAGTGTTTTAACAATATCCTCTTCTGATATTTTTTTAAATACAATATGAGTTGTTCTGCTCTTTACAGTTTCAAGAACTCTTTCAGGTTCAGTCGTAGCAAGAATAAAAATTATATGCTCTGGAGGCTCCTCTAAGGTTTTCAGAAATGCATTCGATGCTGCATTTGAAAGCATGTGTACTTCATCTAAAATATATACTCTTTTTTGTCCAGGACTGCTGGCAATAAAGTTCACACTCTCGTTCATGTCTCTAATGTCGTCAACTTTATTATTTGAAGCTGCATCAATTTCAACGATGTCAAAAATTGGGTCGCATCCAAGTTGAGTCGCAATAATTCTTGCCAAAGAAGTTTTCCCAACACCTCTGGGACCTGAAAATAAATAAGCATGACCAAGATTATCTTTTTTAATTTGCTGGGTTATTAAAGAGACAGCTTCTTCTTGACCCACTAGCTGGGTGAGTTTCTCCGGTCTGTATTTTCTGTAAAGTGCTTGTTGCATATTATTAAATGGTAATAGATTTCTCTTCTATAATGCACCAAAGAATTAAACTTAGTCAAATGAGAATTGGTGTAGATTTAGATGGCGTAGTCGCAGATTTTACAAAAGGCTGGACTACTCAATATGCTTTAGACTTTGGAAAAGAGATTTCAGAGGAAGAAATAACTGATTGGGGTCTATCTAAACCGCTTACTCACTTTGAAAAAGATTTAGATTTTTGGAATTGGGCTATGGATATAAACGGCTCATCGATATTTAGGCATCTAGAATTATATGAAAATTCCCAGGAGACTCTAGTAGAGCTCTCAAAGATGGGTCACGAAATAGTCATCATTTCATCTAAACCATGGTGGTCTATTCATGACACACTCATTTGGCTTGGTGAGAATAGAATTCCAACAAAGGAGGTTCATTTTATTGAAGACAAATGGACAATAGAGTGCGATGTATATCTTGATGATGCTCCATATCAATTAGAAAATTTTCTTAAAAATATCCCAGAAAAGAAAATTATAAGGTTTGTTAGACCATACAATTCTCATCTTGAGGGAACCCATAGTATTTCAAAATGGTCTGATTTAATTCCTTTATTAAACACCTTATAGTGTTTATTGTAAAAATATGAATGATTCATTTATTTTAAGAGATCGCTTGTGGAGAGAAGCGAATGAAAGAATTACCCTATCGAGCTATGCAGCTTTAGCGGAAAAATCTAAAGGTAGAGCCAAACCGGAAGACCATGACATGTTTCGTACCATTTATGAGAGAGACCGCGATCGTATTATTCACTCAAAAGCTTTTAGAAGACTAAAACATAAAACACAAGTATTTATAAATCCAGATGGTGATCACTTTATTACAAGAATGACTCATACTTTACAAGTTACTCAGGTTGGAAGATCCATTGCTAAAACAATGGGGTTAAATCCCGATCTTACTGAGGCAATTTGCATGGGTCACGATGTCGGTCATTCTCCTTTTGGGCACACTGGAGAAGATGCTTTAGACAAACTTCATCCAAATGGCTGGAGCCACTCAGAAAATTCTGTAAAAGTACTGGATCGTATCGAAAACCTTAACCTCTCTTTTGAAACGCTTGATGGCATCCGCATACATCCATGGAAATATGCTGATGAACCAAACACCCAAGAGGGTATGATCTGCAGATTCGCTGATCGTATAGCTTACTTAACTCATGATGTAGAAGATGCAATTAGGGCCGGTGTGCTAAACCAAAAAGATATCCCTTCTTCTATTATTAAAGAATTAGGTCCTCCAGGGAAAAATTGGATTAATAGCTTAATCTCAGGTGTTTTCAAGGCTTCATCTAGTGGGAAAGTTGAAATGGATGCTGGGGTGGCAGAAAATATGCAAGATCTTAGAAATTTTATGTTTGAAAAGGTCTATCTTCGAAAAGCCACACAACCACAAAGAGCTGAATGTCAAGAAATTGTTATTAAGCTAGTTGAATATTTTACGAAAAATTTAAATAAACTACCTGAAGCCTATAAGCAAGATCAATCAGATATTGAAAATGCTATTGATTATGTTGCAGGCATGACTGACCGGTTTGCTTTAACTGCCTATGAGAAAATTACTTAAAGTCTGGGTCTCTTTTTTCAAAGAAAGCAGTTACTCCTTCTTTTAAGTCTTCAGAGATTAAATAAGATGTATTCCATAATCTAACATAATCAAGCGCCTGATCGGTAGTTAAGTCTTCTCCTTTATCAAGTACATTTTTTGTACCACCAACAATATGTCTTGAATTTGAGGCAATTTCTTCTGCTAACTTAATACCCGCTTCATGAAGCTCTTCAACACTATCATAAACAGCATTAACAAATCGTATCTTGTCCGCGTGCTGACCATCAAAATGTCTTCCTGTAAAAGCAAGTTCTCTTAAGTCTCCTTTAGAGATGATGTTTGGCATTCTCTGTAAAGCTCCTACGTCAGCGACTAATCCAAGTTTTGTTTCTCCAATTGAAAATTTTGCATCTTTTGTAGATAAACGAATATCACATGCCGATATCATGCTGGTTGCACCACCTATACAGAAACCATGAGCTAGAGCAATTACTGGAACGTTAGAATTTGCAATTGTCGTAAAGGAACCTTGCATATCATCAATTAATTTCATAGTCTTTCTCCTGTCATCTGCAGTAGATGATAGGTTTTCATTCAAATTCATGTCACCCATAAAAGTTGCAATATCAATTCCCGCTGAAAACGAATCTCCCTTTCCAAGTATGAGAATACATTTAGCTTCTTCTTTTTCATTAATTTCTTTTACTAAGTCCGGAATCCCAAACCAAACATCAAAATCCATCGCATTCTTTTTTTCTGGTCTATTAATCCATATATAAGCAACTTCATTACTAATTTCTTTTATTAATTTCTGTTCCATGTATGTAATCTTAGTAAGATATTTTCATGGATGTATTTGAAGCTCTGTATACAACTCGAGCTATGAGGCGTGTTACTGAAGAACCTATACCTGAGGAAATTTTAAAGCAAATGGTTGATGCTGCTGTTCGTGCTCCAAGTGGAGCTAATAACCAGGGTTGGAAATTTATTGTAGTCACAGAATCAAATATAAAAAATGAACTTGGAGACCTCTATAGAGAAGCTTGGGACTTTTATATCAAAGAGTATTATGAAAATAATCCAGATATGGGTGCGTCAAAAGTGTTAGATGAAACTAAAGCTGATCAAGTAGTGAGAATTAGTAAGTCTGCTACTTGGTTATCTGAAAACTTTCACAAAGTGCCGGCACAGTTTGTAGTTTTATCAAGAAATGATTCATCAGGCTCATCAATTTACCCAGCTATTTGGAATCTAATGTTGGCTGGAAGAGCACATGGTATTGGTACTTGTCTGACTACTGTACTTGGAATGTTTAATCAGGAAAAAACTTTCGATGCTTTGAATATCCCCACTGATAAAGGGTGGAGAATTAATGCAATTATTACTGCTGGCTATCCACTGGGAAAGTGGGGAGTCGCTAAAAGAGATCCTTTAGAGGATGTCACCTTTTTAAATACTTGGGGCAATAAACCTGGTTGGAATCTAGAAGAACCACTTTTTAACTACTAAATTAAAAGCAATTAGTAAAGATACTTTTGAGCTATTAGGCTCTGACTATGAAGAGATTAAACATAAATATTTTGATTTTCACTTTAGTTTTTATCACCAGCTGTAGTAATTCAAGTCAAGAAAATAACATAGATTCAACAAATGAAACAGTAGTAGTAGAAGTCGAAGAAGTAATCAAAGAACCTGCTAATAATATTTGGATTTCATCTAAAAAAGGTGATATTGAATCTATAAAGCAACATATAGCTTTTGGGACAGATTTAAATTCTAAAGGTTCTAGCAGAGATGAGACAGCATTAATTATTGCAGCTTGCCAAGGACATTATGAAGTTGTTAAGTTGTTGATAAATGAAGGTGCTGATTTAAATATTCAAAATGATGAAGGAGTTACTGCACAATTCTGTGCGGTGTTCTTTGGTCAATTAGAAATAGTTCAGATTCTAAATGATGCAGGAGCTGATCCAAATATAATTAACAGTCTAGATTTAACCGCAATGGATCTTGTATCAGTTGAGTGGGACGGGACAAGAGAGTCAGCAGTAAAATTTTATAAACTAAAATATCAAGTTAATTTTGATATAGAAGATATAAAATCTGCACATCCATTAATAATGGAGATTTTAAATAAATAATATAAAGACTTCCTCTTTTTAATTACTAAATTAAAAAATAAGCACGCCTGGAGGGAGTCGAACCCCCAACCTTCTGATCCGTAGTCAGATGCTCTATCCAGTTAAGCTACAGGCGCATGGCGGAGAGGGAGGGATTTGAACCCTCGAGGGGACTTTCATCCCCCACTCGCTTAGCAGGCGAGCGCTTTAGACCGCTCAGCCACCTCTCCAGACTTGCGGAGGGAGTGGGATTCGAACCCACGGTATGGATTACATACAATAGTTTTCAAGACTATCGCCTTCGTCCGCTCGGCCATCCCTCCAAAAAGGTATAGTTCTTCTACGCGGAGGGAGAGGGATTCGAACCCTCGAAGGGGATAAACCCTTACACGCTTTCCAAGCGTGCGCACTAGGCCAGACTATGCGATCCCTCCAGTTGAAGACCTAAGTACTTAGTTTACTTATCTCTTACTTTCAAAGAAAGAGGATAATATAACTTCAGATTCATGTGATAGTATATTTTCCCTAATCTCAACAAAGTGGTTCAATCTAGGATCTTGAGGTATGTTATAAAGTGAATATGCAGCACCAGCTTTCAAATTAGGTACCCCGTATAGAAGTGTCTTTATTCTTGCATTGACAATTGCTCCAGCACACATAGCATCTGGTTCGACAGTGACTGCTATAGTTGTATCCTCTAACCTCCAAGTATCAAAAATTTTAGAAGCTTCTTGGATTACAATAATTTCAGCATGAGAGACAGGATTTTGCTCAACTTCTCTCATATTGTGAGCTGATGCAATCAAGTTATCATCTTTATCGAATATCGCTGCACCAATAGGAACTTCATCTAAAGTAAGTGCTTTCTTAGCTTCTTGAATAGCTATTTGCATTTTTTCTGAGTCTGATTTGTACTTCATATACCTAAACTAATTATAGGAGGGATCGCATAGTCTGGCCTAGTGCGCAACACTCGAAATGTTGTGAGTCTCTTGAGGCTCCGTGGGTTCGAATCCCACTCCCTCCGCTTTAAATTAATTCTATAAAACATTAACTACTCTAAACTTTTCTAATGATTGAATTTGGTATTTTTGCTTTTGTAACTTCTATCACTCCTGGACCTAACAATTCAATGCTAATGGCTTCAGGTATAAGATTTGGGAGAAAAAAATCTTTGCCTCATTTTTTTGGCATCTGGTTAGGTTTTAATTTTCTGTTCTTTCTTGGTGGTAATTTACTCTCCTATGTCCCTGATATAGTTTTTGAATATCTCCAATATGCTGGATATGTAGTTATTTTATATATTGCTTATAAAGTAGCCATGACTAAAACAACTATTAAAGAGGGTAATGATGAAGATAAGCCCTTTACGTTTGTTCAAGCAGCACTTTTTCAGTGGGTAAATCCTAAAGGAGTTGTCATGGCTGTATCTGGACTTACTGCTTTTCAGATACCTCACCTACAAGCTAATTTGATTTATTTTATTGTTGGTGGACCTTGTGTTATTACATGGTTGTATCTTGGAGAACGTCTTCAAAATTTTTTAATAGGTAATAAAAAATTGGAAAGAATTGTTTATGTTATTCTTGCATTAAGTATGGTGTCCAGCTTATTTCTTGCTTAGCTTTTTAACTCCAAGTATTTTAGCGAGATCATCTGAAAACTCCACACTTCCATCTTCTTGCTGATTATTTTCGATTAAAGCAATTAATATTCTTCCTACAGCTAAAGCTGTACCGTTAAGTGTATGCATCGTTTCAGTTTTTCCATTAATTTTTGTACGTATGTTTAACCTTCTTGCCTGAAAATCAGTTGTATTTGAGCAAGATGTAACTTCTCTATAATTTTGCTGACTTGGCATCCAAGCTTCAATATCAAATTTTTTAGCTGCTGATGCTCCCAAATCTCCTGTACAAACGTCAACCACTCTGTAAGGTAATTCAAGCTCCTGAAGTATTTCCTCTTCAACAGAAAGTAAATATTCATGCTCAGTTTTTGATTTTTCGGGATTGCAAAATGAAAACATCTCTACCTTATCAAATTGATGAACTCTAAATATTCCCGTTGTGTCTTTACCGTAAGTCCCCGCTTCTCGTCTAAAGCATGTAGAAAACCCTGCATACCTTAGAGGTAGAGAGTCTAAATCTAAAATTTCATTAGCATGCAAAGCAGCTAAGGGAACTTCTGAAGTACCTACTAGGAATAATTCATCTTTTGGAATTTCATAAACCTGTTCAGCATCATCAGGGAAAAAACCCGTTCCAAAAAGAGCTTCCTCACGTACTAAAACTGGTGGGACTGTAGGAATAAATTGTTTTGATGATAGTTTTTCTAATACCCATGAAACAAGGTTTAATTCAATTTTTACTAGGTCGCCAAAAATATAAGAAAACCTTGATCCTGATACTTCAGCGGCTTTTTGAACATCAATTAGATTTAAACTTTCGCCAATTTCAAGGTGGTTTTTTATATCTTTAATTTCTTTTACTTCTCCTATTTTTTTTATTTCTTGATTATCCTGATCTGTTTCTCCAATAGGTGATGTTTCATCAACTAGGTTTGGAATTTTAATCCACTGATCCATGAATAGCTTTTCTTCAGTTTCATATTTTTGATTTAAAAGTTTTACATTGTTACTTAAAACTGTTGCTTCTTTTAAGAGCTTTTCTTTTTCAGCTCCGTTAGATTGAGAAATTTCTTTACCCCTTGTATCATATGCACCTGAGCAACCGGCCCA
>CAXHFF010000028.1:0-8883 GCA_964016255.1 uncultured Acidimicrobiaceae bacterium | reverse complement strand
AATGAAGGAATGCAGTGGCAAGTAGCCAGGGAATAAATGATACATTTTCAACTGGGTCCCAAGCCCAGTAGCCACCCCAGCCCAATACTTCATAAGACCATGCTGCACCAAGTGTTATTCCAGCGGTTAGAAATAACCAGGGATAAAAAGTTGACTCAGAAGCAAGTTTAACCCATTCATTCGAAGTATCTTTTCTAAAGAAATAACTTGTAGTAATTACAAAAGGTAGAACTAAGCCTATATATCCAAGGTATAAAATAGGTGGATGGATTGCCATTAATGGGTGATTTTGTAACAGAGGATTAGGACCCCTACCTTCTGATGAAGATACTAATTCCTGAAAGGGGAGTAATGACGAAGATTGGCAACCCAAAGACGCTAATTCTATACAGCCAGCAAAAGGTGAAGAGCTAAATATTGTATAGCTTGTAAAAAAGATTATTATCAATGAGAATATTTTAATATCTGTATTCTCAATATTTTTTTTGTAATATTTAACATAGATTAAAAAGTAGATTGCAAGAACTAGATTCCACAAAAGAATAGAACCATCTAAAGAACCCCATAATGAAGCAAATTTATAAACTGCTGGTGTACTTTTTGCTGAATAGTTTGCAATGTAACTTATTGAAAAATCATCTATAAATAATGCAATTTCTAATAAACAAAACATTAAAAAGTTTATGAGTAGATTCATCCGAACTAAAAATTGTATACGAAACTTGTTGTTGGATATGAGAAGGATAATCAGGTTCAATAGACATAACCAACTTAAAATAAGGCCAAGACTTGAAATCATTCTGAATAATTTTCTACGTTATAAGTCTGACCATCTTCAGAAATATATTCGTTATCATGCTTGACCAACATATCATCAGAGTAAAAAATCTCATTTTGGAAGTACCCATCGAGGATGACTCCCATCTCTTCTTGAAAGAGGTCAGGTATGAATCCGTCAAAAATAATTGTAACTATTTTATTTCCGTCGGTAACTGTAAATCTAGTCTCAGCGTTATTAGTTTTCGCTACTGAATCACTTACAACAAAACCGCCAAGTTTTAATCTTTCAGATTCAGAAACATCAACATTTTCATATGCTTCAGTTGTTGTATAGTAAAAAATTGTATTACTAGATGCTATTTGTACGCTTGAGTAAATTATTAAGGATATTCCAAATAAAATAAATATAAAGTTTTTGTTCACCTGTTTAGATTTTAACTCTGTTCTTTGGATTCAGGTAATCATTCCATAACTTGTCGGCTTTAGTTTTAAATCTATTTAAAAGTGAAAAATGTAACAAAGTAACCAAAACAACGGATACAAGGAGGGTCGTAAGAATGTCAGACGACATTGGAGCATTTCCAGTCGAAACTGTTTCTTGGCTTAGAATAGATGCTTGCTGGTGAACTGATCTCCACCAAATAACACTAAAGTGTAAAATTGGTAATTGAATAATCCCAAATATTCCTATGAAAGCCGAGTTTCTTGAAGTTTTCCCAAGATCATCAGTAAACTTACGAGAAGCAAGGTAGCCAAGGTATACAAGTAAAAGTATGGCTGTAAGATTTAATCTTGCATCACCCCAAACCCACCATGTACCCCAAGTCGCTTTACCCCAAGCAGAACCTGCAACGAGGGTAGTTACTGTGAAGATAACTCCAGATTTGGCATTAGATGAAGCAAGAACATCATATTTCTCATCTTTTTTAAACAAATATAACAACGAATACAAAAATGTAAGTGAGTAACCCAAGTAGGCGATCCATACGGTTGGCACGTGTACATAAAGTAGCTTTGATGATATTCCTTGGGTAACATCATAAGGTCCAAAGGCAACTGTCAAGCCCCACAATATTAGAGATCCATAAAATATCATTTTAAATCCTTTTGTAGAAACCAATTGGCGTAGGAAGAAATTAAAATTGTAATTCCCAAATACATCAATAAGTAAATATTACTTAAATTTGGATTTATACCTAACCAGATTGGGGCAATAAAAAAGGATAAAGACATGAAAACTGGAACCATCAATATAAATTGAACAAATCTGTTACTAAAAGTTGTAAACATTTGAAAAATAATATTTACCATTATTGAATTTATCGAAAAGAAGGCAACTGAGATTATAAAGTAAAATAAATTACTTTCTACACCAGTGTTCGTGAACACCGAAAATAAAGTGAGGAGAATTAATGATTGAGGGAAATAAATTATAAATTCAGAAACGGTTTTAAATTTGAAAAAATAATTTCTATCTATATTGGCAAAATTTAATTCTCTACGAAGCTTATTTTCATTGATAGGGTTCCTTATCGAAAATAATGTGGTAAAAAATATTAAAAATAAAATTCTATTTATAATGAAGAAATCGTCATCAACAACAAATCTATTTTCAGATAATATAGGAAAAACTAAGACAAGAACGGCCATCGTGGGGGTTATTAGAAATAAGGAGGTGTTATTTCTATATTCATTTAAAAGTTCTTTCTTAATAACAAAATTATTAATAAACATTTAAATCAATCATTTCATAATTATTTTCAAAAATATTGATAGATTCTTGTGATGATAATATATTGCCTTTACCAACTTTAGATCTTTCTGCTAACAGTATTTTCAATAACTCAACACCTTGCTTATCAAGATAATTTAATGGTTCATCAATACATAAAATATCTGGATCAATGATTTGAGCAATTGCCATTTCAGATCGTTTTATCATTCCACTAGAAAAGTTTTGAACTAAGTCATCTTTAAAGTGATGTACTCCATACTGTTCAAGGGATAATATTATTTCCTCTTCTGGTATTTTTCCTTTTGTAAAGTAGAAACAGTTTTCAATTAGAGACAAATTGTTATCTATTGTTGCAAGATTAGAAATTTCTAATATTCTTATTTTTTCAGTCTCAATATTTGAACTAAACACATTTCCTTGAAAATTACTTGATATAAAACCTAATAGTGTAGATTTACCAACACCATTTTTACCAATTATCTGATAGTTCTTGTCACTTTTAAGTGATAAATTTAGATTATTTATTACAATATTATTTCCATATCCAAGAGTTAAGTTCTCTACATTTAAATAATTTATACTCACTAGATTATTGTATTGAAGATAGTTTTTTATAAACCTCAAAAGTTGTCATTACATCATCTCTAGCAGTATGCGTTGGTGTTACAACATTGAAATATTCAGCTAGAGTTTTAAGTTTATGATTTTTCACTTCATTTCCTAGTTTTTCTCTACTGATGTTTAAAGTATCAATTGTTTGATTTTCAAGTTCTTTTCCTAAAAAGTAATTGAGAAACTTTAAATCAAAATTATCAATGTTGTGTCCTAATAAGACACACCCTTCGATGAAATATAGAATTTCATGAGTTTTTTCAGAAATATATGGTGAATGTTTCACTTTTTCATCAGTTATTCCATGAATTTTATAATTAGTTATAGGCGCTGTTGGTTTAAAAAGGGAATAATACTCATCAATAATTTCTCCATTTGTAACTTTTAGAATAAATAATTCAATTATTTCTGCTTCGCCAGGTTCAAATCCAGTTGTCTCTATATCAAGTATGCAAATAGGAGTATCCATATTTATTATCTTAGTAATTCCCACATTGCTATCGCTGCAGCTGTAGACGCATTTATCGAATCCACATTGTTTAAAGAATTTATTTTTAGTTTAGTACTTTTACTTTCAAACCATTTTTGGGAAATACCATATTGTTCAGAACCTATAACTAGAGCAAAATTATTTTCAGGTTTGAAATTATTAATTAGTTTTTCACAATCTGGATCCATTAAGATAATCTGAAATGAATTATTGGTGAGGAAATTAATTATATTTTCAGTACTGTCACTAACCAAATTCATTGTGAACATATGGCCAATTGAGGCTCTAATTACATTGGGATTGTAAAAGTCAGTAATTTCGTCACTACAAAATATATTCTCAACACCTAGAGATTTAGCAGTCCTAATCATTGTTCCTAAATTTCCTGGTTTTTCAATTTGATCTGCAATCAAAATTGGTCCTTGAAATCCTTCTTCTCTGATTCTTAAATCCTTTTGAATGAATAGTGAAAGTATGCCATCAGGTCTATCCCTATATGAAACTGCTTCAAAAACTTTTTTAGTCAATGTCACTATGCGGACATTCTTTTTATTGAATAGGCTAATTAATGTGTAATTATTTTCTCCAATAAAGAGTTCTTCGCAAATATACAAAGTGTCTATTTCATAATTGGATGAAATTAAAGATTTATTCTCCCTGTAGCCTTCGGCAAGCGATTTATTTTCTGATTTCCTGTTCTTGTTTTTAGTTAATGAAATTAGAAATTTCAATTCAGGGTTAGTTAAAGAACTTATGGTTTTATTTGGTGAAATATTCATTATGTATTAATTTTTTCCTTTGCGTTTTTTTCTTTTTTGAACTGTTCATATTTTCTACTCCGGCAGTAACAAAGCCTAATATTAAATACTCATCTGGTACAGAAAGATATTTTTTAATATTGTCTAAATCCATATTATGAGAACCTAAAAAACCACTTTTAAGACCTATCTCTTCGATAAGTAGCATACAGTTCATCATTGCAGCTCCAGCATCAACAAACCAATATGGAGTTTCCCAGTCTTTTGAATTAGTGGCAATATTCTTATCAATTTGTCGATACCTTTCATGGTATGCCTCAATGTTGATAATTATTACAAATAAGGAAAGAGATTTTGATAACCATTTTTCAAATCCCTTGGCTACATAAAAATCTTCATTTGAGTATTTTGCCAACTTAATAATATTTTCTTTTTTAGAGACATGAATTATTTCTATTCCTCTCGAAAATCCCGCAGTGGGAATCTTAATTGCATGTTCTGCAACTTTTTCTAACTCAGAAAATTCTAAATCGCTTTCTTCATAGCTTCTTACAATTTTTCGATTTTTTAATAAAGATTGAAGATAAGTTTCTTCATTGACCATGATTATTTATTTTTAATCGAGTCCAGTACAGCATCTCCAACTTCAGATGTTGAGAGACCCATTTTTCCTGCTGACAGTGAGTCAAGATTCTGAGCTGTCTCAATGATTGCATTCTCAATATCTTTTCCGTATTCGGCCTCACCTAACTGTGTAACCATCATTGATGCTGCAGCAATACATGCTAGGGGATTGATTACATTTTGACCTGTATATTTTGGAGCCGAACCACCTATGGGTTCAAACATTGAGACTCCCTCTGGATTGATATTCCCACCAGCAGCTATTCCCATACCACCTTGTATCATTGCACCTAAATCAGTAATTATATCTCCAAACATATTGTCTGTAACAATTACATCAAACCATTCTGGATTTTTTACCATCCACATACAAACTGCATCAACGTGTCCATAATCAGTCTCAATCTCAGGGTAATCTTTTGCAACATCATAAAATATACGCTCCCATAAATCATGAGCATATGTTAAAACATTAGTTTTTGCACAAAGGGTAATCTTTTTTCTATTATTATTTTTTGCAAATTCAAAAGCATACAAGATACATCTATGAATAGCTTTATAGGTATTAATTGACTCTTGGGTAGCTACTTCACTTTCTGTACCATAGTGAATATATCCTCCAGCACCAGCATAAAGACCCTCGGTATTCTCCCTAACCACTGTGAAATTAATATCTTCAGGTTTTTTATTTGCTAAAGGAGTCTCAACACCAGGATATAAAACAACAGGACGCAAGTTTATGTATTGATCAAATTCTTTTCTTAATTTTAATAGAATTCCTTGTTCAAGTATTCCTGGTTTGACATCAGGATGCCCAATAGCTCCAAGTAAAATAGAATCACTACTTCCTAGTTCTTCAATATCTTTTCGAGTCACAAGTTCTTGCGTTTTTAGATATCTCTCACCACCTAGATCATTTTCAGTAAAGTTAAAACTTATTCCATAATCTGACTGTGTGTTTTCTAGAATTTTTACAGCTTCATTAACAACTTCAGGACCTGTTCCATCTCCGGCTAAGAGCGATATATTAAATTTTTTCATCATCTATTAAGAGCATTTAAAAAAGATTCTACAGATCCTTGTACGACATCAGTCGATACTGCTCTTCCTTGTTTTAGATTATGACCATCATTTATAATTGTAACTATTTCAGCAGTTGCATCAGCGCCTTTGGTAATGCTATCTACCCTATAGTCAATAAGAGTGGCATCAGTTTGTAGTATTTTCTTAACTGCTGTAAATGCGGCATGAATCATTCCATCTCCTTCTGCTTCTTCGGTTATTTCTTTACCGTGAACATCTAGAGTAACACTAGCAGATGCGTATTGATCTTTACTGTTTACAGAGACTGATACTAATTTAATCTCCGAAGAAGATGTTTCAACTTGTCCAACAATTGCACGGAGTTCATTTTCTACAATCTCACCTTTTCTATCAGCTAATCTTTTAAATGTTTCAAAACTTGAATTAAAAGATTCTTCATCGAGTTTTATATTTAATTTATCTAATGCATCTTTAAAGCCAGCACGACCAGAATGCTTTCCAAGTACTATTTTCGCCTCTTGACCAACAGAGTCGGGAGTCATAATCTCATATGTCATGCTATTTCTCAAATATCCATGTTGGTGGATTCCAGATTCGTGACTGAATGCATTTTTACCAACTACTGCCTTATTGTATTGAACTGGGTAACCTGTTAGTTTTGATACTAACCTTGAAGTTTCTAAAATTTGAGTAGTTTCAGCATTAATCTCTACTCCATATTGATCTTGCCTAGTTTTGACTGCCATAATTATTTCCTCAGTCGATGTGTTACCTGCTCTTTCCCCGATACCATTAATAGCACCTTCAATCTGCCTCGCACCGGCTTTAATTGCAGTCAATGAATTGGCAACAGCAAGACCTAAGTCGTTATGACAGTGGGTGGAAATAATAATATCTTCATTTTTCCCTTTTACATTATCGTAAACTCCTTTAAGAAGTTCTAAGTAATCAGAAGGTGTTGCATAACCTACTGTGTCGGGAACATTTATTGTTGTAGCCCCTTCTTCGACTGCCACTTTTAGTATTTCGATAAGAAAGTCTTTATCTGTTCGAGTTGCATCTTGAGCAGAAAATTCTATATCATCACATAATTTTTTTGCATAGCGTACAGACTCTTTTGCATCATTAAGAACTTCTTCTTTAGTTTTTCTGAGCATATGTTCCATATGTATATCAGAGGTCGAGGTAAAAACGTGTATTCTTGACTTATTTGCTACTTTGATTGCCTCCCATGCTTTCTCAATATCATCAGGGACACATCGGGCTAAGGAAGCAATAGTTGAGTTTTTAATATTTTTAGCAATTAGATTAACTCCATCCCAATCACCAGGGGAGGAAGCAGCAAATCCGGCTTCAATAACGTCAACTTTTAATTTCTCAAGTTGCTGAGCAATTAATAGCTTTTCAGAGGGTGTAAGAGCTATTCCTGGACTCTGTTCACCATCTCTGAGAGTAGTATCAAAAATAATTAGTTGATCTTCACTCATTTGTCTTTTTTAACGTCCTTCGCACTCAGGAAAGGCATCATGGATCGAAGCTCTTTTCCTACTGACTCAATCTGGTGCTGAGATGCTTCTTCTCTCTTCTGATTTAAGAAAGGAGAGCCTTCTCTAGATTGGGCCATGAATTCCTTAGCAAATGATCCAGATTGTATTTCTTCAAGTACTTTTTTCATTTCTTTTTTTGTATTTTCATTTACTATTCTTGGTCCTCTTGAAAAATCGCCATATTCAGCTGTATCTGAAATTGAATGTCTCATCCATTCAAAACCGCCTTCGTACATGAGATCCACTATTAATTTAACTTCATGTAGAGTTTCAAAATATGCACTTTCAGGTTGATATCCAGCTTCAACTAAAGTTTCAAAACCATTTTTAATTAATTCTGTAAGTCCTCCGCAAAGTACAACTTGTTCTCCAAATAAATCAGTCTCAGTCTCTTCCTTAAAAGTTGTATTTAGTATGCCAGCTCTTCCACCACCTATTGCTGAAGCGTATGAAAGTGCTAATTCATGTGTATTTCCATTTGTATCATTCTCTACTGCTACTAAGCAAGGCATGCCAGATCCTTCTTCATATGTTCTTCTCAATAAATGACCAGGACCTTTTGGAGCAACCATAGCTATTGAAATATCTTCCCTTGGTTTGATTTCATTAAAATGTATGTTGAAACCATGTGCAAAAAGTAAAGTAGAGTTTTCTTTCATTAATGGAGAAATTTTTTCATTGTAAACATCTGCCATCAGTTGATCAGGGAGGAGTAGCATTATGACATCTGAATTTGCTACAGCATCTTCCACTGTAGATACATTCAGACCCATTTCTTCTGCCCTTGCAAACGTCTCAGAAGATTCCCTTAAACCTACAGTTACATTTACTCCTGATTCATGAAGATTCAATGCATGAGCGTGCCCTTGGCTACCAAAACCAATTACTGCAACTTTTTTTTCTTTTATTAAGTTTTGATTAATTTGGTCATCATAGATAATTTTTGTTTCCATAATTTCTCCCTTTTATAAATTAGATTGAATTGCTATTCTTCCGCCACGAATCATTTCAATAATTCCAAATGGTTTTAAGAGGTTTTCAAATTTTTTTAACTCCTTAGAGGTTCCAGTTAATTCAAAAACTGCATAATCCGGTCCAACATCAACAGATTTTGCTCCAGATAAGTTTGCTTTTTCTATTACAGATGTTTGAGATTCTTTATTAATTGAAACCTTCATCAGTAATACCTCTGATTCAATAGTGTTTTCCGGGTCAAGTTCTACAATTTTTATAACATTTATTAATTCTGTCTCTTATACACATCTGACGCTGCCGACGAGAACACACGTGGTG
>CAXHFF010000027.1:0-9436 GCA_964016255.1 uncultured Acidimicrobiaceae bacterium | reverse complement strand
ACTTACTTGCTGGGCTTGTTGTTATTTTGATTAGAGGTGTCACAACAGACATCATCTATTCAATAATGTCTTCAAGAAAGGTGAGTGCTGAATAATGCAAAGTATGATTGAAAAAATAGGTAGATCTGTTGGTGGAGTAGTTGGGAAACTATTTCAAGCAGGTCGTGACGCTATACAATTATGTATTCAAACAATTATTCCATTCATGGCATTCGTTGCCGGTGTGATTGGATTAATTTTGTCTACAGGAATTGGTGACGTCATAGCAGAAGGAATTAAAGGATTTGCAAACAACCTAGTTGGTTTGATGCTTGTCTGTATCGTTTGTTCAATTCCATTCTTGTCTCCACTACTAGGACCGGGAGCTGTAATCGCTCAAATCGTTGGTGTTTTAGTCGGAACAGAGATTGGACGTGGCAATGTAGATGTTTCTATGGCATTACCGGCATTGTTTGCAATCAACCCACAAGTTGGTTGTGACTTTGTTCCAGTTGGTCTTGCATTAGGTGAGGCAGAACCGGAAACAGTAGAGATTGGTGTTCCAGCCGTTCTAACAAGTAGAATGATCACTGGACCAATTTCAGTAGTTGTTGGTTGGTTATTTGCATTAGGTTTGTAAATTTCTTAAGCGACAATTTTATTTTTTGTGGCGCTCTAATTAAAGTTAGAGCGTCACAGATAATTTAAGGAGTAAAAAATGGCAGAATATAAAAAAGTAAAAATTGAAAGAGGCAAAGGTGGCTGGGGAGGACCGCTAGAAGTTAAACCTACAGATGAAAAAAAATACGTTGTCTGTATAACTGGTGGAGGCATTCATCCTGTAGCTCAAAAAATTGCTGATATGACAGGTGCCGAGCCATTTGATGGATTTAAGTCTTCACCTGAAGGTGGATTTAAAGCTATGGCCTGTGCAGTAATTGACTGTGGAGGAACAGCACGAATTGGAGTATACCCAATGAAAGGTGTCCCAACCATAGACATTCATGACACATCACCAGCAGGACCGTTAGCCCAATTTATTAGAGAAGAAAACTTTGTTTCTGGAGTATCTGAAGAGCAGATTACTGAAATATAGTGGCCGTATACTCTTCAAAAATAGTAAAAATTGGTGAACAAGCACACTTATTTTTAGAAGAGGGAATTGTTGTCTTTTTTGGGGACAATGCTCCAGAAGAACTTCAAGATGTAGCAGTCGTTCATGAACTTCAAGAAGTAGTTGGAGAAATTGTAGTTGGAACGAAAATCAACTTATCTAATGAAGAACTTGTGGTTACCGCTGTGGGACCAGTAGCAAATGAAAATTTTGTAAATTTAGGACACCTTGTTCTAAAATTGGACTCCGCATCAGAGGCTGCATTACCTGGTGATGTAAGTTGTAGCTACACAAAAATGCCTGATATTAAAATAGATGACAGAATAGAAATTAATTAAATGAACTTTACAAAAGAACTTATCAAGAGACAAAAAGAACTTGGAAGACCAGTCCGGGTTGGACTAGCAGGTGCAGGGCAGATGGGTTCCGGCTTAGCGGCACAAATTGGTCGCATACCTGGGATGGAATTAGTTGCCTGTGCTGACATAGATGAGAAAAGGGCTGAAAACGCACTACGTCTTGCTGGCATGACAAGTATTGCTCATAATAAAGATGCAATCACCTCAATTTCTAATGGACATGGAGGTATTGTTGGTAATGCTAAAGACCTTGCGGACCTTCCAATTGATATTGTTTTTGAAGCCACAGGGATTCCTTGGGTTGGTGCAGAGGTTGCATCAAACTGTATAGAAGCTGGAAAACATATCTTGATGCTTAACGTTGAAACAGACATAACAATAGGTCTTTACCTAGCCAAAGAAGCGAAAGAAAAAGGGATTGTTTATAGTGTTGCAAATGGTGATGAACCTGTTGCATGTAAAGAATTATATGACTTTTCCATAGATACCGGATTTGAAGTGGTTTGCATTGGGAAAGGTAAGAATAATCCTTTGGACCAAACTGCTACACCAGAATCACTAAAAGAAAGAGCTATGAAGAAAAATATGAATCCAAAAATGCTTGCTAGCTTTGTAGATGGAAGTAAAACCATGATCGAGATGACATCTTTATCTAATGGTATAGGCTTACCTTTAGATAAAGTAGGAATGAATGGTCCTGTAAGTGAGGTATCCGAGCTAAATAAGAATTTAATACCTAAATCAGACGGAGGAGTTTTAGAAGAATCTGGAAGAGTAGATTTTGCTTTTGGACCAGCACCTGGAGTATTTTCGATTATCACAACAGATAATCCAACAATAATTGAAGAAATGGAATATCTTTCTATGGGAGAGGGTCCGTATTACACTCTTTATAGACCCTATCACCTTGCATCAGTTGAAGCTCCACGGAGTGTAGGTATGGCAATAATAAATAATGAACCTGGTCTGCAGCCAACTACATGGATTTCTGAAGTGGTAGGTCATGCAAAGAAAGATTTAAAACCTGGTGACAAGATCGACGGTATTGGTGGATTCTCATCCTATGGCGTGGCCTACCCTTATTCTGATACAAATGGACTAGCTCCTCTTGGCTTAATAGAAGGGGCAACAGTAATTGGTGACATAAAACAAGGAGAACCAATTCCAAGAGATTCTATCGAGTTACCAGATAACTTAATAAATAACTTACGTAACAAGCAAAATAATTAAAAAGGCTTATATGAATAAAGAAAATAAATTAGAACTTTATAAAATGATGCTTCTCATACGTTTATTTGAGGAAGCATTAGAAGAAATGTTCTCACGTGGATTATTACATGGAACAATGCATTTATCCATTGGTCAAGAAGCTACGGCAACAGGAGCTTGTCTAGCTCTTGAGAGAGAAGATTTAATTACATCAACACATCGTGGTCATGGACATTGCCTAGCAAAAGGAGCAGATCCTTATAAAATGTTTGCCGAATTACTCGGAAGAGAAGATGGTTATTGTCGTGGAAGAGGCGGATCTATGCATATTGCAGATCTTTCAAATGGCAATCTTGGTGCAAATGGAATTGTTGCAGGGAGTTTAACAATCTCCGTTGGCGCTGCATTATCTCTTAAGATGCAAAAACTTAACAATATTGTCCTTTGTTTTTTTGGTGATGGAGCTGTTAATGAGGGCTCTTTTCATGAGGCACTAAATCTAGCTTCATTATGGGACTTACCAGTCTTATTCGTTTGCGAGAATAACCAATATGGAATGTCTATGGCCTCAGAAAATGCTGTTGCAGGTGGATCCATAGCTCAAAGGGCTGAATCATATGGTATAAATAGTGTATCTATTGATGGAAATGATGTCGAAGAAGTATTTAATACAGTCTCAGATTTTAAAAATAAAATAAAAAGTTATGGAAAACCTATGTTCATAGAATCTGTCACATACAGATATAGAGGACATTCTAAGTCTGATCGTAATTTATATAGGACGTCAGATGAAATTGAATTTTGGAAAGAGGAAAAAGATCCTTTGAAAAGATTTATCGGTAAATTAACTGAAGAAAATATAGAAGTTGAAAAACTAAAAGAGATTGAGAATGAAGTAAGAGAAATAATTCGAGACTCTGTTAAAAAGGCATTACAGTCCCCTGAAAGTCCTAAAACTAATTTGGAGGAAGATTCTTATGCCTGAAATGACAACAGGTCAAGCAATCAAAGAAGCACTTTCTGTATGTCTTGATGCAAATAATACGACTTTTATTGCTGGTGAAGATATTGGTGTATATGGCGGAGCTTTTGGAGTTACAGATGGCTTATTAGCTAAATATGGTGAAGATAGAATAAAAGACACACCAATTTCAGAAGATGTCATAGCTGGATTAGCTGTAGGTGCTGCTATTACTGGTTCAAAGCCAATTGTTGAGATGCAATTTAGCGATTTCATTGTGAATGCAATGGATCCAATTGTTAATCAAGCTGCAAAATTGCACTTTATGTATGGTGGCGCAGTTGAAGTGCCAATGATTGTAAGAGGAGCCAGTGGGGCAGGAACAGGTGCGGCAGCCCAACACAGTCAATCCCTAGAATCCTGGTTTTGTCACGTACCAGGTTTAAAGGTGGTTACCCCTTCAAATCCCCAAAATGCATATGATTTACTCTTAGCTTCTTTTGTTGATCCAAACCCAATAATTTTTATGGAACATAAGTTGATTTATAAACTGAAATCAGAAGTAACCCTGAACCCTTTACCTAAAAATTCTTCTGAGCTTGGAAAAGCAAAAGTTGTACAAGAGGGAAAAGATATAACCGTCGTTTCCTATTCAAACATGGTCAATACAGTTTTGAATGCTGTAAAAGATGACTTGCTTAAGGACTATTCAGTAGAAGTAATTGATTTATTAACACTTGCACCATTAGATACAAAAACTGTTATTAACTCGGTTGAAAAAACTCATAGACTTCTAGTTTGCCAAGAGGCTCCTGGCAGTAGCTCGATTGGTTCAACTGTAATATCAGAAGTAGTTTCTTCAGGTGCATTTACAGCCTTGAAAAAACCACCTAAACTTTTGGCAGGGCTGCATAGTCCTATGCCTTCAGCAAAACATTTAGAGACCACCGTAATACCTCAACAGGAGGATATTGTAATTAAAATAAAGGAGATGATCGATAATGAGTAACGAGAATATTATTTTACCTGCAATGTCTGATCAGATGACAGAAGCAGAACTGTTAACTTGGAAAGTTAACACAGGAGATGAGGTAAAAAAAGGTGATGTCATAGCAGAAATAGCTACTGACAAAGTTGATATGGATTTAGATTCTCCTTTTGATGGAAAAATTATCAAGCTTAATGTTGAAGAAGGTTCAATGGTTAATGTTGGAGACACCCTTGCTGAAATAGAGGTTGAGGGAGATAGTTTACTTGGTTCTCTATTCGACTAACAGCTACTGTTGTAATCTAGAATTATTGATTCTTCGGAACCCTTTTTAGCCAGTACACCAGTCAAATACTTACAGCTATTGTCAATAATAATATTTGTTCTAACTACTAAATCACAGGTGTACTCTGATACTTCAGGATATTTTTCAGAATAAAAACTTAAGCATTCTATGACTGTTGTCTCTGAGTTTTCTTTTTCTTTTTGATTTACAGTTATGAATAATTTATTGTCTTCTAAAGTAACTTCGCTAGAAGTTTCTTGAAAAACTTCACCTTGTACTTTACTGAATACGCCTGAAGTTCCTGTGACCAGTGATCCTGTTGCGCCAAGAGATATCAAAGCTAGAAATATTATTAAAATCAAGGAAATAGCTATATTTTTCAAAAAACTCCCTTTTTTATGGTATTTAGGCTTTATTCACTAATAACTATATAAAAATGACCTTAAATCAGCAATTTAGTTACATATTTAATTTTAGGTTAACAAAAGTCAAAGAGAAACACGAAAAAGAAGTTTTATACTTAGATAGTTGAAAATCAACACAAACGATCGTTAGGGGGATTGTAATATGAAAGAATCCATACAACGCGTTGGCGGTGCTATGTCAGGAATGGTTATTCCTAACATTGGTGCTTTCATCGCTTGGGGTTTGATTACAGCGCTTTATATTCCGACTGGTTGGCTTCCAAATGAAGATTTGGTCCAAATGGTTGGTCCTATGATACTTACTCTTCTTCCACTTTTATTAGGTTATACAGGTGGAAAAATGGTACATGGTCATAGAGGTGGTGTGATTGGTGCAGTCGTTACAACAGCAATTATTGTTGCAACATCTTCACCGCAGTTCCTAGGTGCAATGGCCATTGGTCCATTAGCAGCTTGGATACTTAAGCAAGTGGATAGTAGATTACAAGACAATATACCAGAAGGTTTCGAAATGTTATATGATAACTTTTCACTTGGTATTTTGGGTTGGGGTCTTGCTGTTCTAGCTTTTAACATTATCAGTCCAATACTTGAAGCAATAACAAATGCATTAGGAAACGGTGCAGCAGCGTTAGTAGACAGTGGTCTAGTTCCGTTAGCTGACATTCCTATTGAAGTTGCAAAAGTATTGTTCTTAAACAATGCTGTCAACCAAGGTGTGTTAACACCTCTTGGAGCAGCTGAGTCAGCAGAATCTGGTCAATCAATTTACTTTTTGCTAGAAACTAACCCAGGCCCAGGTCTTGGTTTGTTACTTGCATATTGGTTTGCTGGTACAGGAATGTGGAAAGAATCCGCACCTGGCTCAATAATTATCCATTTCTTTGGAGGAATTCACGAAATCTATTTCCCATATGTCCTTGGTCATCCAATTATGATCATCGCAATGTGGGCTGGTGGAATTTCAGCTGACCTCTGGTTCGTAGCAACCGGAGCAGGCTTAGTAGGACCTCCATCGCCAGGAAGTATTTTTGCATATATTGCTATGCTTCCAAAGGGTGGGGCATTCCCAGTATTAGCTGGGGTAGCCATAGCAACAGCAGCATCAGCAGTAGTTGGTGTGATATTGCTAAGAGCACGTCCTATTAAAGAAACAGACTCAGGTGTAGAAGATACTATCGAAAGTAATATACCTACTGTCTAACATAAACTATTAAGTTATAATTGACTTGGGATGTAAAAGTCCCAGGTCAATTTTTTTTTGGAGGAAAAATGAATTCAATACAAGCATCAGAAGTAAAAAAAATATGTTTAGCATGTGAAGCAGGAGCAGGCTCGAGTTTGATGGTTAAAAATGGTTTAATCAAAAAAGCAAAAAAAGCAGGGCTAGAAGTAGAAATTGTGCATGCACCAGCAACTCAAATACCAAGTGATTCAGACATAGTTGTATGTCATACTGGACTTTCTGGAGCAGCAAAAGCTGCCGCACCTGAAAATGCTGTGATCATTCAATTTACTATGTTTATGAATGATCCATCACTGAAAAAACTTATCTCAGATTTAGCAGAGGGTAACGAAATAACTTCTTCATGAATCAAAATGAAGTATTAATTAAAGAATCAATACTTACGGAACAATCTTTTTTGTCAAAAAAAGAAGCTACGATCATGTCTGGGGAAATTCTATTAAAGAATGGTTATGTTGAAAAAGAATATATTGATTCTATGCTTGAAAAGCTAGAAACCCAATCATTTGCTACATATATCGGGAATGGTGTTGCTATACCCCACGGCATGGCGGAAGGATCACAATACGTAAAGCATACAGGAATTAGTGTTATCCAGGTCCCTGAAGGGGTTCTCTGGAATGAGGAGATGGCGTATGTTGTTGTTGGTATAGCAGCTAATTCTGATGACCACATGGAAGTATTGTCTGCATTGGCTGATGCAATTGAAGAAGAGGATGATGCTAAGAAACTCTGGAAAGAGACCTCCTCAGAAAAAATTTTTAATCTTCTATCAATGAGTTTATGAAACGAGCCGTTCATTTTGGTGCTGGAAACATAGGGAGGGGCTTTATAGCTCCAATTTTACAGGCAAATGATTACGAAGTAATTTTTGTAGACGTAAACACAGACCTTATAAAAAAAATTAATGAAGAGGGACAATACAAGGTAACATCTTTAAGCATAGATGGAGCTACCGAAGAAAAAATTAATGATGTAAAGGCAATAGATTTAGATGATACGGATCTCTTAAATGATACACTTCTTAATGCCAGCCTAATAACAACTTCTGTTGGGCCTAAATTCGTAGAAAGTATCTATGAGAGAGTGGCGACCCTTGATAATCAAAAAAATCAAGTTTTTATTGCTTTTGAAAATATGTACAAAGCATCGAGTAGTGCTAGCTCTAATATAGATTCCCGTAATAAAAATTTAAAGATTATTGATGCTGTAGTTGATAAAATTGTACCACCTCAACCACCAACTTCTTTGGATGTAATTGTTGAAACATATGGATCAATTATTTTGGATGAGTCTACTGAATTAAAGCCATTAGGTATGTCAAAAATTGTCACTTATAGAAATTACGATAATGAATTTTATAAGAAACTATGGCTTTTAAATGGACTACATCTACAACTTGCATATTACGGACTTGCTAACGGGGACACTTATATTGATGAAGTTCTTTCAAGTAAAGAAGGAAGAGAGTTTGGAGAATCAGCTATTAAAAGTCTGGCAGAGGCATATGCTCTCATGTCTAATTCAAATGAAAATCTGGATAAATTTTCTAAAACTATTATTAACAGGTTTGCCCTTCCTGAAATTAAAGATGAAGTAACTAGAATAGCTAGAAATCCAGAAATTAAATTTTCAAAAAATGAGAGATTTGAATATCCACTAAGATTATTGATAGCTAATAATAAAAATGTTGAGACTTTTAGTAAAATTTTGAACATTGTTATTTTAGGAAATTTTCCACAAGTTGAGGGGTTTAGTAGCTTTAAAGAAGTCGTATTAGATAAGGGAAAAAGTAATATATATAATGATTTTTGGGAAATAGAAAATTATAGTGAGAACTACATTGAAAGGCTAGGTTCATAAATGCTAGAGAGAGAATTAGTTGTTAAAGATGAAGTAGGCTTACATGCCCGTCCTGCAAGCTTATTTGTGAAGATTGCACAAGAATTTAATGGTACGGTAACTGTAAAATTTAATAAAAAAAATGTTCAGACAGGTCAGGAAGAACTTGTTGAAAAAGATGGAAAAAGTATGATTGGCATTTTGAGCTTAGGTATCGCAAAAGACAAACCGTTTACAATAATATTAGATGGTGAAGATGAGGAATTATATCTTTCAAAATTTGAGGAGCTGTTAGACAATGAGTAATTCATTAATTGATATCTTATTACAATCATCCAAAATTCAACCTTCTGATGATTACGATGCGGTATATCAATCATTACCTGTCGTAATCGCTGAATCTACTAAAGATCTAGATAATGCATTTGCAAGACTAGATGAAGCGGGTGGTCATGGATACATTGCAACATGGAGAAAAAACTTGTTTGCATTCAACACAAAGCTTCTATCTAAACGATGTGGGTTAATTGATGAAAATGGGAACCTTCTTAAAGCTGCAAGAGTTCCTAAGAATTAAGCTTTATTTTTATAGTTGTACACCTGTAGTCTGATTATCTGAATTGTATACATTGCGACTATTGTGACACCAATTTTTAGTAATTCACGCATCCACCATAGATTCTGAGGGATATCCATTCCAGCACCAATAGAGCCACCTATTAGCCCCCCTACAAGCCCAGAAGTGATAAGAAGTAGGTAATCTCTACTGCTAGCTCTTTTAAGAAATAAGGAAGCAATCAAGCCATAAACTAACCAGCCTCCAAGTAGTGGGATAAGTGCGTATATTTCTCTCATACTTCAACTTTAGTGGATATTTTTTAATTATTTCTTAGCTATTTTTTTAACAACAACAGATTCAATTCTTCTACTGTCTAATTCAACAACGGTAATCTCAAGTCCATTTATTGTTATGTTTTCACCGTCTGATGGCAATTGTTCACTATGACTCGGATAGAGCCCCCCAACC
>CAXHFF010000026.1:0-9764 GCA_964016255.1 uncultured Acidimicrobiaceae bacterium | reverse complement strand
GAGATAAATTTACGAATATTTTCATTATAAAAATCCATTTAATAATATATTACTAAAGTTTCTTCTTCGCAGACAAAAAATTGATAGAATAAATTGTGGATTTTAATTACTCGAAAAAATCATTAGATTTACAAGAAAAATTAAATAAATTTTTTGACGAACATATATATCCAGTTGAAAAGGCTTATGACCAAGAAATAGAAGATTCAGGTAATTCACTTCATATTCCAGATATTCTTGATGAACTTAAAGATAAAGCAAAGAAAATTGGATTATGGAATTTATTTCTACCAGACAATGATTATGGTGCTGGTCTTACAAATGTTGAATATGCACCTTTAGCAGAAATTACCGGAAGGGTTTGGTGGGCACCTGAAGTGTTTAATTGTTCCGCTCCAGATACAGGAAATATGGAAGTGCTTTATGACTTTGGAACAGAAGAACAAAAGGAGGAATGGTTAGAACCACTTTTAGATGGAACTATAAGATCATGTTTTGCGATGACTGAACCGGATGTCGCGTCCTCTGATGCAACAAATATTAACAGCTCTATCGTCAGCGATGGTGATAATTATATTATCAATGGTAGAAAATGGTGGACTTCGAACGCAATTAATCCTAGAGCTAAAATCTGTATTTTCATGGGAGTTACAAACCCCGAAAATCCTCCACATCAGCGTCAAAGCCAGATTTTAGTTCCAATGGATAGTGACGGAATAACAATAGTTAGACCTATGCAAGTTTATGGTTACGATGATGGCTATACGGGTCATCCAGAATTATTGTTCGAAAATGTTGTTGTGCCCAAAAAAAATATTATTGGTGGAGAGGGATTAGGTTTTAAAATAGCTCAAGCAAGGTTAGGACCTGGAAGAATTCATCACTGCATGAGAGCAATTGGAATGGCTGAAAAAGCATTGGAATTAATGATAACACGGTCACTTGAGAGAGAGACTTTTGGACAAAAATTAGCTGAACAAGGTGTAATTCAAGAATGGATTGCAAAGTCCAGGATAAAAATAGAAGAGGCAAGGTTGCTTACACTAAAAACCGCATGGCTAATAGATACTTACAGTAAAGAAGAAGCGAAGATAGAAATTTCATCAATTAAAGTAACAGTTGTAGAAGCTGCTTCTTATGTAATCGATAAAGCCATACAAACTCATGGTGCAATGGGTCTCTCGCAAGATACGCCATTAGCAAGAATGGCAGCTGGAGCTCGGGTACTTAGAATTGCAGATGGTCCTGATGAGGTACATTTAAGGTCCATAGCTAGAAGGGAAATAAACAAATATAGATGAGTGAAAAAATTGGTGTCATTGGTGGAGGGCAAATGGGTAGTCAGATTGCCTCATTAGCTGCCATGGCAGGTTATGAAACTCATGTCTATGACGAAAATATAGAAAATCTTACTTCTAAATTAAAATTTGCAGAGGACAATCTTGAAAATCTAATTTCCAAAAATATTTATAACGATGAACATTTAGTCAAATTTAAAAACAATCTTAAAATCTCTAAAAGTGTTGATGAAGTTGCAGTAGGCAAAACATTTATCATTGAAGCTGTTGTTGAACGATTAGATGTTAAATTAGATATATTTACTAAATTATCTGAAATCACTGATTCAAATGTTGTTTTAGCAACAAATAGTTCATTTATACCGGCCTCCGAGCTAGCTAAAGAGTGTAAATATCCAGAAAGATTTATAAATATGCATTTTTTTTATCCACCGCTAAGGATGGATCTTGTTGAAATTTCTTACCCAACATCAACTGATAAAGAGGTCTTATATAGAACCCAAGAAGTAGGAAAATTAATGGGACGATCAGTTATAACTTTAAAAAAAGAAACCCCAGGTTTTATCGTAAATCGAATGCTTGCAGCATTAATTGACGAAGCATATGAGTTATATGATGAGGGTATCGCAGATTTTGAGGATATCGACTTGGCTATTAAAAAAGGCCTTAACCACCCATTAGGACCGTTCGAACTCTCAGATTATTCAGGTTTAGACATTCACTATTATGCAAAACTAAAAATTTATAATGAAACTAAAAATCCAAAAGACTATCCCAAAAAATTCATTGAGGATAAAGTAAAGGAAGGCAATTTAGGAGTTAAGTCTGGAAAAGGTTTTTACGAATATAAAAGAGATTAATCTTCAAAATCTTCGTCTTTAAGATTGTATATAAATTCTCTTTCAGCCTTTATTTTTAAAACTATTCTTTCTGTTTGTATTGTAAATGGATAAGGTTTTCCAAAATATTTTTCTGATAAATCATTAATACTTTGTAATGCATCTTCACCAGTAATTTCTCCAACAACTGTTCCTCTTATTTCGACAAATTTAAAAGCATTATCACTTTTCCATATCATTACATTGACCCTAGGATCTTTTTGAATATTTTTATACTTTACTCTGTGAATCTCAGTATTAATTAATATGTGTTCTCCATCTGTATCGACCCACATAACGTGGGTTTGAGGGGAACCATTATCAAATAATGTTGTGAGTGCTGCGTAATTTGCACCCTTAGCCATTTTGATAGTTTTAATATCTAAAGTCATATACTTACTTTAATATATTTATATGAAAGTTGTAATACAAAGAGTTAGATCTGCAAATGTAGCAGTTGATGGACAAATCGTTTCAGAAATAGGTAATGGGGTGGTTTTACTATGGGGAGTAAAAAAGGGAGACAGTTTTGAGGATGCAGATATTATTATTCATAAAATTGGTAACTTAAGAATATTTTCAGATGATTCAAATAAGATGAACAAATCAATTAAAGAAGTTAAGGGCGAAATTCTATTAGTGAGTCAATTTACTTTACTTGCCAATACTTCAAAAGGAAACAGGCCATCATTTATTGATTCAGAAAATCCAGATCTTGCTGCTGAAATGATAAAATATTGTGCCAATAAATTATCAGATTTCTCAACTGTTAAAGAAGGTATTTTTGGTGCAAACATGAACATATCTTTGGAAAATGATGGACCAGTTACAATAATTTTAGAATCTGAAAATGGTAAGTTACAAAATTAAGCAGATTGTAATTTTATTTTATTTGAGTCTTTTTCACCAGAAAGTTTTTTATCAAGATAGTATTCCGTACCGGCCCAAAGGTGCAGTCCTAGACCAATTTTCATAGCACATCTTTTAAATGCATCTGATTCAGCGTGTTTAGAGTTTGTCCCATCATTACCCTGATCGTTCTCAACATCACCAATAGCAGTAACCGTAACCTTTTTTTCATCAACTTCAACTGTTAATTTACCAAAACATCCAACAACTTTTCCTTCTTTTTCTTCTCGTATGAGCTCAACAACTTCCCAGTCAAAAGGCCCACAAACTTCAAGAAGTCGTTGAGTAATAACGGAGTGAGGGATATAGTTTCCAAATTTACCCTTTGGTGCTTTTTTCACCCATTCATCTGGGAATTGTCTAGATAGTTCATATAGTTGATTCATTTTTTCCTTCTTTCTTTATGCTTTAAATCTTTTGCCCACAGAGGTGCTGAGGTATTATTTACATTTATAGACTTTAGATCAGGTTTATCTTTCCATTCCTTGTGGAGGAAAGTGTCTCTTATCATGTCTGGATTTTGATTTCTACTTGAAGCAACCGCATCAAGGCCTTTCAGTTTTGGAACAAAATTTTGACCCATGATTGCCAGTAATGCTTGAGATAATTCTTCATTATCTGTTGATTTTTCTATTATCCAGTTTATTAAATTTTTTAAATCTTGAACTTTCCAGGTGTAGGATTTATTGAAAACAAATACTTCATCTCCTAGTCTTATAGCGCCACTGTCTTCAATATTTTGTGCCATCTTATGATCACTAAAAGTCTTAATATCTCTACTGGTGTTCTTAACAAGGTTAGTTGTACCTCTTGCTACCCATAGAAATTCTAAATCATCCGTGTTTGATAATTCCTCGCCATACTTTGTAACAGTTAAGTCAAGTTCTGAAGTTTCTTGAGCTGATACTTCTCTTGTAAGCTCAAGAATTTGATCTAAATTGTTCGCCATTTTTTCTCCTAAATTAAGCAGCCTCGTTGACTACATTATGGCAACTACAGTTGTCGTTATGGTTTTTACACAAGACAATTGTTTCTATGCCTATCATATTTAGGATATCTTCTATTTTATTATTTTTCATACTTCAAATATAGAAATTAGGTGTGACAAAAAACCCTTTTCAGGTGAAGTTTATAAATATTTGCAATACAATAACTAATAATGACAAATGCTCAGTTATTTGACTCACACATGTACACAGAAGTTATCAGACAGTACGAAGAGGTGGCTGAGTTCATAAATTTAGATTCAAATATAAGAGAAAGACTTAAGCACCCTCAAAGAGCTCTTGTTGTTACATTTCCGTTTAGACGAGATGAGTATGAAGAGGTGGAAACGGTTGTTGGTTATAGAGTTCAACATGTTCTTTCCATGGGACCAACTAAAGGTGGCATTAGGTACGCTCCAGATGTGAACTTAGGCGAAGTCACCGCACTATCTATATTAATGTCCTGGAAGTCTGCGATAGTTGGACTACCTTTTGGTGGAGCAAAAGGCGGGGTGGCAATAGACCCTACATCACTCACACGTGGGGAAAAGCAGAGAGTTACTCGTCGTTATACTGCTGAGCTACTTCCTGTTATTGGTGTAGAGAAAGATATTCCAGCACCAGACTTGGGTACAGATGAACAAACTATGGCTTGGATTATGGATACGTATAGCAACTTTGTTGGATCACCACAGCCTGGTATTGTCACTGGTAAACCTGCTGCACTAGGTGGTTCCGTTACTAGAAGAGAAGCAACCGGAAGAGGTGCCATTGCCGTTACAGCTCAAGCAATGGAAAAAATTGGCAAAACATATAAAGGATCTAATGTCGTTATCCAAGGTTTTGGAAATGTTGGACGGTATGCAGCTCTAGATTCATACGAAAGGGGTGCAAAAGTAATTGCTATCAATGATTTAGGTGGAGGAATATTTAATCCCAAGGGTATTAATATACCTGAGCTTTTTAAACACATTGCTAAATCTAATACTGTATCAGGATTTGATGGTGCAGATGAACTTTCCGAGGAGATATTAGAAGTAAAATGTGATGTGCTAATTCCAGCAGCTATAGGAGGAGTTATAACAACTTCTAATGTAAACAATATTAAAGCTAGCGTCATTGTTGAAGCTGCAAACTCTCCTACAACTGTAAGTGCAGATAAAGTTTTACGAGATAATAAGGTACTGATAATTCCAGACATCTTAGCAAATGCAGGGGGTGTTACTGCTTCATATTTTGAGTGGGTACAAAATAGACAGAATTACCTATGGAAAGAAACAGATTTATACGAAAGACTAATAGAGACCATGACTTCTGCTTTCGAAGAAGTTTGGACAATATCCCAAAAAAATAATTGTGACTTAAGAACAGGAGCCTTAATCAAAGGTATTAAAAGGGTAGCTGCCGCAAAACTAACTAGGGGATTATTTCCCTAATAAAGAGGTTATTTCCTTTAATATGTTTTCCCTATTTTTATCTAGTACGGTTATTTCTTTTTTTAAATCATTGATATCAATATTTTTTAATGGGCTGGACTCAGGAAGTTCATCTTGATTTTCAAACATATTGACGGCTTCAATACTCTCTTCAATCTCATTGATTTTTTCAACAATATTTTTTAACTCGTCTGTATCTGGTGCTTCTTTATTAAATAAAGGGCATATAGGCTTGTAATAACACCATTCTTTACACAATGCATTTTTAGTAGCTGGAAAATTGTTTTCTTCAAAAGCTTTTTTAATTTCACCCCAAATAGATAGGATTTCAATTTTCGCGTCATCAAGCATTGTATCGTCAACCTTCATTGTGTGAATTGTTGAATTTTTGAGATATATTAATTTAAGTTCCTTCGGAGTTGTCCCTATTTCTTCTCTTATAAGTAAGGCGTATAGCTTTAGTGCAAAAAAGCGAGGTTCTTTGTATTTTGCCATAGGAGCTTTACCCGACTTGTAATCGACGATTATTAGATTTCCATCCTTGTCTTTATCCATACGATCTAAAATTCCCCGTAAGTTTAGGTCTTCTATTGACCCTCTAACCCATCTTTCCTGCTCAAGGGGCTCTAGCTCTTTTGGATTTTCTAATTTTAAATAATTATGTAGTAAATTAAGACCTTCTTGTCCCCATTCTCTTTCATCCTCTAACGATTCAAATAAATTAACATGTTCATCATTTCCTCTTACATTTGACCATGCTTTTCTAAAAAGATCGTAAAGAACTTCGGGAGTTCGTTCGTCTCTTGGGAGATCGTATAGATCCTCCAAAGCTTGATGAACAGTAGTACCCTTGGCTTGGACTAAGTTTGTTGGTTCTTTTATTTTGTCAACATTAGAAAACTTGAACTGTTTTGGACATGTTTTAAACTGAGATGCTCTTGAGGGTGATAAGTTTTTTATCATATTTAAACTATAACTGTATTTATATTAATTTTTTAGAAATGTAATCTAGATTTATGAACAAATTTTTAAAAATCTTACAAATTGTAGGAATATCCTCGTTTATTTTATATTTTATTGTTGCAATGTTATACAACTCAGCCAGTTGGTTTAATTTTTTATTTAATTAGTCTATAAAAATTACATATAACTAACTTTCGCTAAGGTGATGTGATGAACAAAAGCAAAATTAAAGTAGGAATATTAGGTATAGGTAATTGTGCAAGTTCGCTCGTACAGGGACTTGAGTATTATAAAATTAACGATACAGAAAACGGACTTATTTCTGATGTAATTGGCGGATATCGAGTATCAGATATAGAAATAGTTGCTGCTTTTGATATAAATAAAAACAAAGTTGGATTAGATATTTCTGAAGCGATATTCACTGAACCAAACAATACAACTAAATTCTCAGAAGTTCCCAAATTAAATGTTGAAGTTAGCCCTGGAAAAGTTTTAGATGGTATTGGCAAATTTGTTAAAGATATAATTGAACCAGTAGAGGACTCAGATGCAGTAGTAGAAGTTCTCAAATCTTCGGGCGCAGAAATTTTAGTTAATTTACTTCCCGTAGGATCTGATGAAGCAGTTAAATTTTATGCAGATTGTGCTATTGAGGCCAATGTCGGATTCATTAACTGTATCCCTGTTTTTATTGCAAGAGATAAAGAATGGTATCAAAAATTTGCTGATAATAATGTACCCTTAATTGGAGATGATATTAAAAGTCAGGTTGGAGCAACTATTGTACATCGTGCTTTAGCTCAATTATTTTCTGATAGGGGAATTAACCTCAAAAGATCATACCAACTTAATGTTGGAGGAAATATGGATTTTCTAAATATGCTTGAAGAAGACAGGCTGCAAACTAAAAGAACAAGTAAAACCACCTCAGTTACTTCTGTTGCTAATAAAGGTAAAGGAATGGAAAAGGGTACAGTAAGGATTGGGCCATCTGACTATGTTGAATGGCTAGAAGACCGAAAAAAAGCATTCATCAGACTAGAGGGTGAAGCCTTTGGGGGAGTGCCGTTAAACATTGAGTTACAACTTGAGGTTTGGGATTCACCTAACAGTGCTGGTGTAGTTATAGATGCTATTAGGTATATGAAATTCTTTGCAATGAAAAAAGATTTAAAATCTCTTGATCTTGTTTCAGCTTGGCTTATGAAAGCACCAGCTGAAGCTGCAAAAGATACAGAAACACTTGAAAAGCTACATAAGCTGACTCACGTAGATTCTAAATAGCGTTTACAGACCTAGAGAACATTTCCATAGCTTCATGCACTTGAGTGTCTGGAGTAGTAAGAGGGCCCATAAATCTAATAACATTGCCTTCAAGTCCACAGTTCACTAAAAGTAATCCTTCATTTTTTGAATTTTCAATAATCTCCATAGCAATATCTTTCGAGGGGTTTTTAGTATCTGCATCTTCAACAATTTCTACACCAATCATAGTTCCATACCCTCTTACATCTCCAATAAAATCTTTCTGAGAGCGAAGAGTATTAAGAGTTTCATTCATTATTTCTGAATGCCCTTTTACATTTTCAAGAATATTTTCTTCATCAAAGACTTCTAATACACCTAATGCTGCAGCACAAGAAACCGGAGATGCTCCAAAAGTACTTCCTATTCCAGCATCATGAATCGAATCCATAATATCACTCCTACCAATGACTCCTGCAAGTGGAAAGCCACCTGCGATTCCTTTAGCTAAGGTTGCCATATCAGGAGTTACACCCACTGTATTAGCTCCAAACATTTCTCCAGTTCTGCCAAAACCTGTTTGTACTTCATCAAAAATCAGAAGAATATTATTTTCAGTAGCTATTTTTTTTAGTTTTTTTAAAAAGTAGGTACTTGCAGGTATGTATCCTCCTTCTCCCAGTTGGATTTCGATCAAAATACCAGCAATATTTTCAACACCTATTTTTGTAATGTGATCTTTAAATTTTTCTAGTGCTTGGTCATCACCTATACCTCTGTATTCATATGGAAAATCAGTATGTGATATAAAATCTGGAAATGGTCCAAAACCAGTTTTGTAAGGTTTCTCTTTACCAGTTAATCCCATTGCCATATAAGTTCTACCGTGAAAACCACCTTTGAATGCAACTATGTGTTGTTTTCCTGTGTAATATCGAGCAATTTTAGTGGCATTCTCTACAGCCTCGGCACCACTATTTACCAGAAATGTTTTCGTTTCCCCTTCTATTGGGTATCTATTATTTATTTCTGTACATACATCTATAGCATTTTGATGAGGGGCATAAGCAAAGCAAGAATGAGTAAAATCGTCCATTTGCTTCTTTGCCTTTGATACAACTTTAGGATGAACATGGCCCGTATTCAAAACAGCGTATCCACCTACATAATCGAGAAATCTATTTCCATTTTGATCCCAGATTTCTGCATTGCGTGCTTTTACAATTGTAGATTGAAATGTAGGAGTCCATGCATTTGGCACATTAGCTTCTAATTGAGACTGGACTATTTTCGACATAAATTCACTGTAACTGAAATAAAATTAATACTCAATTTAATTACTACTAAAATGGAAATATATTATGAACAACATTAGCGCCGAATGGCCTTTAATCAGCATATGGGTTGCGGGTATAAGTGGCTTAATCCTTATTGCTATATATATTTCTAAGTCTGGAAGATTTGATAATATTGCAAAATACTTAGTAAATTTTTCAGTAGCAACTATCCTCATTCAAACTGCGGGTGAACTTTTATTATTTTCAGAAATTATTGAACCAGGATCTTTTCATCTTTTTTATAAAGTGGTAGTTTTATTTACTCTTACGTTCTTATATGTTTATAGATCAGAAATGAATAAAAATTATCTTTTATATTGGGGAATAGCTTTATTGTTTATTATGGGTCTTGAAATTAGGGCTATCATGACTTTAGGAAGAATGTTAATTTAAATGGCATTTCAACTTTTGTCAGATAATAGTACCTTTGCTTACTCCAATGTTGATAATCCTGAGGTTTGCTACATGCATGGATGGGGTAGAGACAGTCAAGATTTTATAAATATTATTGAACTCTTCCCGGGAATCGCAGTTGATCTTCCTGGTTTTGGAAAATCTAAAAGTTTAGAAAATAGTCTTAGTCCATTTGAGTATGCAACTTATTTAAACGACATAATTCCTCCAGAGATAAATACATTTGTTGGTCACTCGTTTGGTGGCAGAGTGGCTGTACATTTATCTTTTTTGAGAGAAATTAATAACTTCGTAT
>CAXHFF010000025.1:0-9881 GCA_964016255.1 uncultured Acidimicrobiaceae bacterium | reverse complement strand
CTCAACTGTTGTTTTCACAGTTAAATTATATGAACATTTTTAAAAAATATATATATTTTATTTTTCTTTATTAGATGGTTTTATATCAGTTTCATCAACAGCATCATCTTTGACTTCTTGTTCATTCTCATCTGTTTCAATCATTCCTACAGCTTTATATACATCATTTTCCAGCTGAAGTGCTAAGTCAGGGTTTTCTCTAAGATAGTTCTTAGAATTTTCTTTACCTTGGCCAAGCTGAACCTCATCATAAGTGAACCAAGCACCGCCTTTACGAACAATGCCATGTTCTACCCCAACATCCAAAAGACTTCCCTCTCTTGAAATACCTTTTCCAAACATAATATCAAATTGTGCTTCTTTGAAAGGAGGAGCAACTTTATTCTTTACAATTTTCGCACGTACTCTATTTCCTATCATCTCAGCGCCTACTTTAAGTGTTTCGATACGTCTAATGTCAATACGTACTGATGCGTAAAATTTAAGTGCTCTTCCTCCGCTTGTAGTTTCCGGAGAGCCCCACATGACACCAATTTTTTCTCTAATTTGGTTAATGAAAATAACTGTTGTCTGTGTTTTATTAATGGATCCAGTTAATTTACGCAAAGCTTGTGACATCAAACGAGCTTGTAGCCCAACATGAGACTGTCCCATCTCACCATCGATTTCAGCCTTTGGTACTAAAGCTGCAACTGAATCGATTACAACAATGTCTACACCACCGGATTCAATTAGCATATCTGCAATTTCTAATGCTTGTTCTCCAGTATCTGGCTGAGAAACTAATAGTTCATCTATGTCGACACCAAGAGCCGCAGCGTAAATAGGATCTAATGCATGCTCTGCATCAATGAAAGCGGCAACACCACCTGCTTTCTGTGCTTCAGCAGCAACATGTAGAGATAAAGTAGTTTTTCCTGAACTTTCAGGTCCATATATCTCGACGACTCTACCTTTAGGAATACCACCTATTCCTAAAGCTAAATCAATTGATAATGCTCCCGTAGAAATTGCTGGTATTTGCTTAATATCAGCTTTACCAAGTCTCATCAAAGAGCCTTCGCCAAATTGTTTTTCAATTTGTTCGAATACGGTATCTAGTTTTTTTGCCCTGTCTTTGTCCATTTTTTTCTCCTAATTAGATTAATTAATATATATTAAAACATCTTAGTAAGACAAATTTTACTAGAACATTTGTTCTAATACAAGTTCTTAATGAAATTAATTAGCTCCCAAATAGCTTTATTTACTGATCTTTGGATAATTTCTTCTCTATTTCCTTTTATTTTATGTGAAGATGACAGAGAATTATTTTTATCTGAGATATTAATAAAAATATCACCAATACCATACTTTGAAGATGAGATAGGACCTGCTTCACCTAAAATACTTAAATTTATATCAGTAAAGTAGGTATTTAATCCTTGTGTAGAAAGGTTTTCAGCTAATACCTCCCAATTACTTGAGACTGGAATTTCGTTTAAAAACATTTTTTTTGCTTCTTTGGTATAGACGACACTACTCCCTTTTAAAACTGAACTAGCACCAGGATTTTTTGTAATTCTAGATGAGAACTCTCCCCCGGTAACACTTTCAATAAGAGATAGAGTTAAATTATTCTCCTTAAGTAGTTCAAATAATATTTTTGAGATATCAATATTTTCATAAGCAATAATATCTGCACCAAAAGTTTCTTGTAGCTGCTCCTTAAACAAATTACTATTTTCTTCGGTAATTGAATTTTTATCATATCTTAATTTAATTATTCCTTTACTAGCCAAGTAGGCAATATCAATTTGGTCAGGTTTATATTTATTAACTTCTTGTGCTAGTGATGATTCTGCCTGATTATAAAATAATATAAATTGATAGTCTTTTGGTGTATCGGTAGATAAATTTACAACTCTAGGAATTAATTCATCTTGTACTAGAGGAATGAATTCACGTGGAGGTCCCGGAAGTATAAATATTTTCTTCTTTTTATATTCGATTAAAGATCCAGGAGCAGTCCCATGTACGTTATTTAATTTTATGGAATCTTTTGGTAAGTACGCTTGTTTTACATTTGTTTCTGGCATCAACAAACCCCTCGCCTGCCATCTTTTTTTCATTAAATCTACGTGAGCTACATCAAGTTCAAGATCTATAGATAACACTGACGCTATGACTTCTCTAGTAATGTCATCTTCAGTTGGACCAAGTCCTCCACATGTTACGATTATGTCACAATTATCAATCAAATAATTAAAACCATTAGTTATGTCTTCAATTGTGTCTGATACAGTAATCTCGTGTGTTAAAGTGTTCCCTGATTCATAAAGTAAGTTACCAAGCTTTGATAAGTTAGTATTAACTGTATCACCAAGTAATATCTCTGTTCCAACTGAAAGTAGTCCGATCTTCATATATACAGATTAACAATCTTTAATCTGTATAGAACTAGAATTTAGTTATGAAAAAAATATTTTTAATTTTTATATTCACAACTGCTTGTACTCAAACAGTAGGAACTAATTCTAATTTAAATGTAAGTGCAGATATTTCACAAGAAACAACAGACAATGTTGAAGCTAATTTAATATATGAAAATGAATTTGGTGAACTGATTACCCAAAATCTCACAACTAAAAAGACAATGATTGTATTTTGGGCAGATTACTGAGGAATCTGTCGAGAGGAGTTACCTCTCTTGGAAAATAAATTAGAAGAATTATCAGAAGAGTACAACATTCTTGCTTTGGCTCATAGTGAAGTAGAGCCAACCATGGAGTGGGTTCGAAATAATCTAAACGGATCTTTGCAAATTGGTTTTTCAACAAAAGATTTAAGAGATTCTCTTCAAGTTGTTGGTCAACCTATAACAGTTATTTTCGATACGAATGGAAATATCATATCTAGAGAATTTGGTTATATTCCTTAAAATTTATTTAACTAAAATTTAATCTACTATTCTATGCTGGAAAAATATAACAAGTTATGATGGAAAGTAAGTTAAGCGGAGGTAATGTGAAAAAAACATTTCTAATTCTACTTTGTCTATCTATGTTGTTAGTTGCATGTGGCGGCTCAGCAGAAGAGACTGTAGAAGAACCCGCACCTACGGAGGAAGTTGAAACTCTAGATGCTCCAGCTACAACAGTTGCTGAAACATTAGATAAAATAGTTTTTGGTTTCGTCCCTAGTGCGGAACAAGCCGAATTATTAGATAACATTCAACCTATGATGGACGTGTTAAGTGATGGTTTGGGAATTGAAGTTGAAGGCTTCGTAACAAGTGATTATTCAGGACTACTAGTTGCAATGGGATCAGGTCAAGCTGATGTTGGTGCATTTGCTACTCTTGGATATGTAACTGCTATGAATGCATTCCCTACAAGATTTGAAGCAATTGCAAAATCTGTTAGATACGGTTCAGGATCATATCATGGAACTTGGTGGACAACAGACGCGAGTATTTGTAAATCTACACCAGTTATTGGAGCATTTGAAAATATAAACGGTGTTCCAACATTAGTTACAGGTTCAACAACTGCTTCACCAGATGTAGCAGCCTTACAAGTTGGTTGGGGTTTTGGAGATGATGGTTTAATACCTGAAGTAAGAGATGGTGTTACAACTAGTCCAGGACTTGCATGTGAAGCAGATATTTCTGTTGTAACTGGAGAAGAAGTTTTATTTGTTGAAGAAGGTTCAACATCTGGCTACTTATATCCAGCATTACAATTGAAGAACATGGGAATAGATTATGTAAACGGTATAACACCTAGATTTGCAGGTTCACATGATGGTGTAATTGCAGGACTTTATAATGGTGATGCTAAGTTTGGTGTTACCTATGACGATGCAAGAAGAACATTAAGAAAAACAAGTGCAGATGTTGGTGAAAAAGTTATTGCCTTTGCAATCACTGATGAAATACCAAATGATGTAATTGCGGTAAGAACAGACCTACCAGAAGATATGAAGCAAAAAATATATGATATTCTATCAGAATATATTGCTACTGATGAAGGTCTAGCGATGATGGATGAAATTTACGGTTGGACTGATTTAGTCCCTGCAGTAAATTCGGAATTTGATGTTGTTAGAGAAGCAGCAGAAGAATTTGGTCTATACGACGACTAATAATTAATATAAAACTAGGGTGGTATTTACTGCCCTAGTTTTTTTTTGGAAAAATTATGATTGAATTTAAAAACATAAGTGTAACTTATCCAGGTGGAGTAAAAGCACTTAATAACGTCTCATTAAATATAACTGAAGGTGATTTTGTAATAATAGTAGGTATGTCTGGGGCAGGTAAATCTACTCTTCTAAGGACTATTAACAACTTAGTAAAACCAACAGAGGGTGAAGTTATTGTAGATTCTCGAAATGTTACAAATGCTTCAAAAAAAGAAATGAAATCCATACGTTCTGATATAGGTATGATATTTCAAACATTTAATTTAGTAAACAGGTCTTCTGTATTGAAAAATGTTTTAACTGGAAGGTTAAGTCAAGTCTCTACAATTCGTTCAATATTTGGTATGTGGCCACAAAAAGATAAAGATATTGCTTTTGAATCTTTAAATAAAGTTGAGATTTTAGAAAAAGCATATGTAAGAGGTTCTAATTTGTCAGGTGGACAACAACAAAGAGTTGGGATAGCAAGAGCTTTAGCACAAAAACCTAAAGTAATGTTAGCTGATGAACCCGTTGCATCATTAGACCCTATTACTTCAAGGGTTGTTATGAAATACTTAAAGCAAATTAATCAAGAATTAGGAATAACAACAATTGTAAATCTTCACTTTCTTGATCTTGCTAAAGAGTTTGGTGAAAGATTAATTGGTTTAAAAGATGGCGAACTTGTATATGATGGAAAAGTAAATGACGTAAGTGATCAAGATTTTGAAAATATATATGGTAGAGCAATTAAATCTTCTGATTTACTAGGAGAAGATAATTAAATTACCTAAGAAGCCCCTACCTTCTTTGTTAACTGTTGTAGGTTATCCTTTTACTATTGCATTAAGCATTTTTTCGTTCTTTCAAGTTGGTTTCAATCTAGAAGACTTTAAAAGAAACTTAGCTAATAGAAGGCTTGTTACTGATACTTTGTTTAATCCGAAATGGGACTGGGCAATTGAAAATGCATCTTTAGCATTAATTGAAACAATACAGATTGCAATACTAGCAAGCATTCTTGGATGCTTTATAGCTCTTCCACTATCTTTTTATGCATCTAAGGCTACTAACCAAACAACAACAACCTATTTAATATATAAATCTTTTTTAAATTTTATAAGAACTATTCCTGATTTATTTTGGGCTATGTTATTTACCGTTGCCGTTGGATTAGGTCCTTTTGCAGGGGTTTTGGCATTAATAATGTTTTCTATGGCTATTATGGGCAAATTGTTGTCAGAAACTATTGACAGTATTGACTTAGGTCCTCTAGAAGCAGCTAAAGCAAGTGGCGCTAAACATAATCAAGCAGTTTTTACTTCAGCACTTCCACAAATATTGCCAAATTTTGCGGCTTATTTTTTATATATTTTCGAATTATGTATTAGAGCTTCAGTAATTTTAGGTTTAGTGGGAGCAGGAGGAGTTGGACGAATTATAGAAACTCAGAGAATTTTCTTACGTTTTGATAGAATTTCTCCCATAATCGTATTGATACTCGCTGCAGTGATTGTAATTGAGCAATTTAGTGTTTGGCTTAGAAGAAAAATATTATGAATATACCAAAACAACCATTTAATCAAAAATTTTTAAAATATTTAATTACTGTTTTAATTGTTATTGGCTCTATATGGTCAGCATCTGGTCTCGAGATAACTCCTGATAGATTTTTAAGTGCACCAGGTAAAATTTGGATATTGGTATCTGCAATGTTTCCATTAGATTTATCACAAGAAGCAATTGATAGAATAGTGCCTAAAGTTGCAGAATCATTATTTATTGCTTGGGCAGGTACTGTAATAGGAGCTGTTTTTAGTTTTCCTGTATCTTTCTTAGCTGCAAATAATACTTCTATAAATGCTATCAGTAGAGTTACTAAACAAATATTAAATATTATTAGAGCATTTCCTGAGTTGATTCTTGCATTTGTACTACTTCCTGTAACTGGTTTAGGACCTCTAACAGGTACCTTGGCTGTAGGGATACATTCCATAGGGACACTAGGTAAATTATCTTCAGAAGTAATAGAAGGGATTGACGAAGGGCCATTGGAGTCAATAAAGTCCTCAGGAGGATCTAAATTAAATGAATTATTTTTTGGTGTAGTCCCTCAAGTAATGCCAACTATAACTTCATACTGGTTGTATAGATTTGAAATAAACTTAAGAGCTTCTGCAGTATTAGGAGTAGTTGGAGCTGGTGGGGTTGGTGCAGAATTAATAAACCAGCTTCGATTCAGAGATTTTCCTAGGGCTGGAACAGTTTTAGTTGTAACTATTCTAATGGTCTTAATAGTTGATACTATATCCGCTGCGATAAGAAGAAGAATAATAAAAGGTAGATCAATTAAAGTTTAGGCTACTCAAACCAGCTATCGTCATCTAGATTTTCTTGATTCTCATCTTGTATTTTTGAAACATCATCGATGTCTGTAAAAGAAACATCATCTGTTTTAATTTGGGTATTGTTTTCTGAAACTTCTTCTATGGATGGTAAGTTGGCACTTTCATATTCCTCTACTGTAATTAGCACTTGTCTCGCTTTTGAACCTTCGGATGGTCCAACAATGGCCTGAGCTTCTAATATATCCATTAATCGTCCAGCTCTAGCGAATCCTACTCTTAGTTTACGTTGGAGCATAGAAGTTGAACCCATTTGAGAGCGGATAACAAGATCTTTCGCAGCTTGTATCAAATCTTCATCTTCTCCAAAGTCTTCACCACCGATTTTGGTAGTTTGCTTATGTTCTTCAATTACTGCAGGATTATATTCAGCATCTTTTTGATCCTTAGCCCAATTAACAACATCCTTGATTTCTTTCTCTGTTACCCAAGCACCTTGAATTCTTTCAAGTCGTGGATTTGAAGCTGTCACTACTAACATGTCTCCGAGACCAATAAGTTTCTCTGCTCCAGATTGATCTAAAATAACTCGTGAATCAGTCGTTGATGCTACTGAAAATGCAAGCCTTGAAGGGATATTAGCTTTCATAACACCTGTGATAACATCTACAGATGGTCTTTGGGTTGCTACAACTAAATGTATTCCGATTGCCCTTGCCATTTGAGCTAGCCTAACTATTGCTGACTCAACTTCCCTACCTGCAACCATCATTAAATCATTTAACTCATCAATAAAAACAACTATGTAAGGGAATCTATCAAATTTATCTTCATCAAGAAGTCCTGCATCATATTTTTCATGATATCCACTTATATCTCTAACTTGACTATCAGCGAGAAGATCGTAACGTCTATCCATTTCTGAAACTGCCCAACTTAAAGCATCAACAGCTTTCTTTGGATTAGTTATAACTTTTGTAAGAAGATGCGGAACATTATTATATTGACCCAACTCAACTCTTTTTGGATCAACCATAACCATTTTCACTTCGTCAGGATTAGCTCTGACTAGTAATGAAGTAACAATAGAGTTAATACAAGATGATTTACCTGCACCTGTTTGACCAGCAATCAAAACATGTGGAAGCTCTGATAGATTAAGTAAACGAGGTTTACCTGAAATATCTAAACCGAGACCTACTGATAATGGATGTGGGGTATTTTTAGCTTCGTTTGACTGTAAAACGTCTCCAAGAGAAACTAATTTACGTTGTCTATTTGGGATCTCAATTCCAATTGCACTTCTTCCAGGAATTGGAGCTAATAATCGTACATCAGGCGTAGCTAAAGCGTAAGCTATATCATGTGATAAAGACGTTACTTTAGAAACTTTTACACCGGGTGCAAGCTCTATCTCGTAGCGAGTAACAGTAGGACCTGGAACTATGTTGGTTAATTCTGCTTCTACACCGTGTTCTTTAAGTAAGTTAGTTAAATCTGTTGCAGTTTGTTGGAGTAACTTTTTAGAGGATGAAACAGAGGAACCTTTTTCCAATAATGAAACTGGAGGAAGTTTATAAGTACTAGACTTTTTTGGAGAAGAAAGTTTATTAGCTACCTCGTTATCTTTTTTAGTGAGAATATTTTCTTTGGATGAAACAGATTTCTTTTTAGATTTTAATTTAAGAACATTGTCTTTGATTTTTGTTGGTTTAACTTCGCTTTCCTCTGATTGGGTTAAAATCTGCTCAAAGTTAATTTTTGAAGCTTCTCTTCTAGCCTTATAGAAAGCGACGATGAATCTAAAAGTATAAATAAAGATCGCTTGAATGCCTCCGATTAAATCCTTAAGTTCAATATCTGTCATATAAAGTACAGATATTATGAGGCCAAGTAGTAATACAGCATGGGTCATTTCAACATCAATTAAATTATTCAAAGGGTAAACAATAAAGGCTGAAACAAAACCACCAGCTCTTTGGAGAATTTCTCCACCAACACTTATTGGTAAAGGTTGAGGATGTATATAGAAATGGAATAGTGCTGAAGAAAATATTTGAACCCAGAAAGTACCTACAAGAACTTTTTGAGATTTTATTAAATCTTTATCTCTTACTAAAATAGCTGCACCATACATCATAAGGACTGGAAGGGCTAAAGCTCCGTATCCGAAACACCAGGTTAAAAGTCCATAAAATAGTTCTCCTATAGGACCGGCTTTTTGAACGCTTGATAAAGCTGAGAACAGTCCCAGAATAAACATAAAAGATGCAACGGATTGATAAGAATTAAAGAAGCTTTTTATAACACTAGAAAGTGATGAGTTAAGTGTTTTTAAGCCCTTATTAACTTTTATTAAATTGTTTTGTTTTGACACCCGCTTACGCCCATTTACCCTTTTGCGAGTGGATGTCTTAACAGCCACAATTTATTATACCATATATTGGGCCTGGAAAAGCTTTTAGTTATTTAATTTAACGTAAAGATCATTGAGTTTTTTGGCTAATTCATCAGAAACAGTTGTCATTGGTAATTGTGGAAAACCAACATTTTCCCAAGAAATAGTTAACAAATGCTTCACTGCTCCAGGACTAGGTTCTTCAAATAAGGCATGTATTAATGGCATAATGATCGTTTCTATTTCTTCAGCATTTGTTATTTCATTAGACAAAAAATGATCAATCATTTTTCTTATTTGCTTTCCTAATACATGTGATGCAACAGAAACTAGACCTACAGCACCATTTTTTAAAAAATCTAAAGTAAGAGCATCATCTCCTGAATAAATATATGTTTCATTTTTAAGTTCTGTTAATTCTTTAAGTGAAAATTCAAAATCCCCTACTGCATCTTTTATAGAGTGGATGCCAATATCTCGAACGAGTGTACATAAAGTATCTAGTTCAATTAAAGTACCGGTTCTACCAGGAATATTGTAGGCCATAACTGGAAGGTTGGTATTATTCATGACTTCTTGAAAATGTTTTAATATTCCTATTTGAGAAGGCTTATTGTAATAAGGGGTAACTATCATCACACCATCCATACCAGTTTCTTCTGCTAGCTTTGTCAAAGTCACTGTCTCCTTAGTTGAGTAAGTTCCAGTTCCAGCAATTAACTTTGCATTATCTCCGACTGCATCTTTAGCTGTTGAATATATATTCAATCGATCCGATTCAGTAAGATTCGGAGATTCTGCTGTGGTGCCTGTTAACACTATTCCATTTGAACCCTCCGAGACTAGTTTTTTACATAGTCTCCAAAAGGTATCTGTTTCTACGACACCGTTTTTATCAAAAGGAGTTATAGCGGCTGTGAGGAGCTGTCTCTTATACACATCTGACGCTGCCGACGAGAACACACGTGTAG
>CAXHFF010000024.1:0-9916 GCA_964016255.1 uncultured Acidimicrobiaceae bacterium | reverse complement strand
TAATAAACTGTTAGATGTTGTTGACTATACCACCATGATTATAAATCTTGAACTAGAAACCTCTCTGATTAGTTCTCTATATGAAGAAAAGGTTGAGTCAAATATTAGACGAACCGCAATTTTTGCTACTGAGGATGAGCTTTTACAAGCACAAGTTATCTCATATAACTTTTTAAAAAGTGGTTGTATTAATAGGGGGCTTGTAAGCAGTGATGAAGATTGGATATACCCGAATGAAGTAAATTTGAAAGATGAGAATAAGATGAACTTCTCCTTAAAAATAGAATCTGACATTCCAATTGGTCCTGAATGTATGGGTAAATTAATAGCTTCGATACTTAATGACTCAAAGGGTTGGAAAAATGTTGCAGAAAAAGATTTTTTACTCGTTAATGAAGAGGATGCAGACTTTACTTATACTTTTTCATCGCCAGAAAAAACGGATGAACTTTGTGCCCCTTTAGAAACTAATGGAATTTACTCGTGTAGAAATGAAGAAGATATAATAATTAACTATTTTCGTTGGGAAAATGGTGCTGTTGATTTCGGCAGTGACATGAAAACATATAGACTTTATTTAATTAATCATGAGACAGGTCACATTTTAGGGGCAGGTCATTCAGGATGTCCTAAAGAGGGAGCATTAGCCCCAGTAATGATGCAACAAAGCAAAACAACAGGTGAATGTGTGCCTTATGGTTGGCCATTATACGAAATCGTAGATTTGAAGTATGGTTTTGATACTTCGGTGTCAGAGGAAGAAGATTAAGTTAGTTTGGTGCCAGCCTAAAACAACTAAATCGTATTTTAATTATGCACATTAAATATTTCTATGACAACAAGTTTTTTAGAAATCTACAGCATTAACAGATGGTGAGAAGTCACCATTTAAAATACTCACGACATTTTGAACTGTGTCCGATCCTGCCTTGAGTTGTGCCTCCCGGGTTGAAGCTCCAAGGTGTGGAAGGGTAATTGAGTCTGATTCAGTTAATTGTGTTGTATATTCAGGAGGTTCCTGTTCATAGACATCTAAAGCGGCAGAAAATAGCTTTCCATTGTCTACAAGACGTAAAACTTCTGACTCATCAACGACTCCCCCTCTTGATGTATTAATAAATATTGAATCCTGCTTCATTAGGGATAATTTTTCTTTGGAAATAAGATTTATGGTTTCTTTATTCTTAACGACATGAAGTGAGACTACATCAGATTGTTGTAAGAGCTCATCTAATTCCAATTTTGTTTCATTTTGTGTGGATTCATCAATATAGGGATCAAAAAAAACAATTTTCATTCCAAAACTGTGCATTCTTGAAGCTACCAGTCTTGCCACTCTCCCGAATCCAACAAAACCTAATGTTTTTTCATATAACTCGATACCAGTTAAGGCTGATCTATCCCACTTTTTTTGCTTCAGAGTATTATTTCCTTTTATAAGGTTTCTCGCACTAGCAATTATCAAACCTACTGTAAGCTCCGCGACAGAAATTATATTCGCTTCCGGAGAATTGGTTACATGAATACCTCTCTTGGTTGCTTCAATAATATCTACATTGTCTAAACCAACACCACATCTTGCAATAATTTTCAGATTTACTCCAGCATCAATTACTTCTTTATCAATAGAGGTTGCACTACGAATAAAAACTAAATCTGTATCAGGAATCTGTTCAAGTAACATCTCTCTTTTGTTTTCTTCAGATGATATATCTATGCAAGTACCCATTTTGTTTAATTCTTGGATAGCAAAAGAATCTAATTTGTCACAGATTAAAATTTTCATGTTGTTTCCATTAACTTATTTAATGCTAACTGATGTAATTCTTTAGAAGCAGAAGCTAGAACATAAACATTTTTTTGATTATCAACAAGTTCATTCCCATCCCAATCTGTAATAACTCCCCCAGCTCCTTCAACAATTTTAACTAAAGGTAAGTAATCATAGGGTGCTGATAGTCGCTCAGCAACTAGGTCAAGATAGCCACTAGCTAAAAGTCCGTAATTGTAACAATCACTCCCAGTAGTCGTTACTTTTACCGAATCTTCAAGTGACTGATAGGCCTTCCATTTCTTCATACCAAATTCATGACTTGAGGTTGTAGCCATTAAGGCATCTTCTAGTGTTTCTACAGACTGACAAGCTGCTTTTTTACCATTTACAGTCGTTTGATTTTCACCAAAACAGATCCACCGCTCCTTTAAAGCAGGACAATCTATTACCCCACCTATTAACGTTTGACCCTTCTTTAACCCTAGAAGTGTGCCAAAATCATGTTTTCCAGCAATAAAACTTCGAGTACCGTCAATAGGGTCAATAATCCATGTGAAATCTGAGTCATTTTTTAGATCCTCAAATTCTTCGCCGATAATACTGTGGGTTGGAAATTTTTCTTGAATACTTAATCTTATGAGTTTTTCAATTTCATGATCTGCATGTGTGACTGGACTTTGGTCTCCTTTTAGAGAGAGATTTCTTGTTTCCCTGAAATAATTCAAGGCTATTACCCCTGTTTGGTCGAGTAACACCTCTACAAATTTGATTAACTCTTCATAATTTAACTTGTCGCCATTCAAATCTAGACTGCCCCTAAATCTTGAAGTTTTGCTTGAAGTTCATTATCACTAGGCTCGACTAAAAAAGTATCATCTGGGAATACTATTGTGGGTATTCGTCTAGCTCCATTTTGAAGTTCTTGAATATAAGCGTTAGCTACTTCATCTTTATCGACATCTACAACGTCAAAAGAAATATCTAGAGATTTCAATAAAGCTTCCGACCTTACGCAATCTCCACACCAGTTGGTACTGTACATAATTATATTTTTCATGAATTTCCTGAGTTGAATGGGTCTGTCAATAATGATAAGACACTACTTAAGCTTTCTAAATCATCAAATACTGCTTCTAATTGGTTGATACTATCTAACGCGACATCAAGTTTAGGAAGTATTGCACTTACTTCACCGATAACAACAAGAGCTTCGTCTAAATTATCCGCTGCTATTTGGGCTTGCTGAAAAACAACGATTGCAAATGTTCCAAATACTATAAGAATTACAACTTGTAGAAATAATACAAGCTTTAACATGATTAACTTAGAGCAGTAATCTTTTCTTTAATTGTCTCTTTTGGTTGAACTCCTACAAAACGCTCTTTAACTTCGCCATCTTTCAGAATGACAACGGTAGGAACGCCCATTACCTGATTAGCTCCTGCAATTTCTGGAAATTGGTCAACATCAAGCTTTACAAAGTTAACATTTTCAACTTCTGCTTCAAGTTCTTCTAAAATTGGACTTAACACTTTGCAAGGACCGCACCATGTTGCGTGGAAGTCTATAACTACTGGCGTTTCAGAGTTTTGTAAGGCCGCATATTCTTCGGCATTTATATCTTTCATTTTTCTCCTTTATGATGTAAACACATTGTATAAACATAACGTTTATACGGGTAACTTCATACACAGTTATTTTACAAACTATACTTATAAAATGAGTTCAATAGTCGTATCCCCTCATCACTTATCCACAAAAGCAGGAAAGAATATCTTAGAAATGGGTGGTAATGCAATTGATGCTGCAATAGCAGTAAATATCGTGCAAGGTATAGTTGCTCCCGAAACATGTGGAATAGGTGGAGATTTATTTGCTCTCATTTGGAAAGACGGATTTAGCGAACCAGAATGTCTTGATGCTTCTGGTTATGCTGGGTCAAATGTTAATGGTGAAAAAATTGCGAGTGATAATATTCCACTAAATCATCCAATGTCTGTAACTGTACCTGGTGCAGTGGATGGATGGTTTAAACTTCATGAAAAGTTTGGCTCTTTAGAAATTTCAAAGATTTTCGCAATGGGGATTGAGATATGTCATGAAGGTTTTGAAATTAATCATGAACTAGCTAAAAGCTTGGAGACCCACCAAAGTGAACTTGGAGCTCAGCTATCTTCTGTAAGTTTTTATAAAAACTCTCTTCCATTGAGATCAGGTGAACATGTAAGAAGAGTGAATCTTGGTAAGACTTTAGAATTAATTGCAAATGAAGGACCTGATATTTTCTATAGAGGAGAAATTGCTCAGTCTATCTCTAGAGTTGTAGGAGAGAATCTTACACTTAAAGATTTAAATGATTACTCCTCGCAGTGGATTAAGCCATTGCGACTCAATATATTTGGCTATGATGGCTGGACTACTCCTCCATCAACCCAAAGCTATTTAACACTATCAACACTAAAGGGTTACGAATTGTTATCAGAAAAATATGATGAGTCTTTGCATATGCTTATCGAGAGTTATCGCATTTTTGCTGCTGACAGAGACAATCTTACTTATGACTACCAAGATGACATAAATAATTTCAAAGGTGTGAACCTAGATTATATTGAAGAAAAGATAGAACTTTATGATAACAGTAAGTCACAGAGATTTTCTTTTCCAGAACCCAAGGGAGGTGGAACAGCCTACATGACGGTAAGGGACTCTGAAGGTTTAGGTATTTCATTGATACAGTCAAATTTTCATGGTATTGGAAGCCGTATTGGTGTGGATAGTTATGGCTTCTTTCTTCATAATCGGGGCTGTGGGTTCAACTTAAAAAAGGGTCATCCTAACTATCTTCAAGCTGGTAAAAAACCATTGCATACTCTCTCTCCTACATTGTGGACAAAAGAGAATAAGTTAGAGCTAATACTTGGAACACGAGGTGGAAGATATCAGCCACAACTTCTTGCACAGATGATACTTCCTTATCTGCAAAATAAAACTTCAATCAAAGAGACTATGAGCAAAGGTCGCTGGGCACTAAATGATTTTTTATCCGATACAGATTCTCACATAACCGTTGAAGGTGCATTTAATCAAAGCGATATTGAACATTTAAAGACTAGAGGACACAAAGTCACCCAAATCGAGGAAATTTTTGATAAGGCATACGGTCCAGTATCTGCAATATATCAAGATAAAGATAATGGATGGTTAGGCGCTGAAGATATAAGAGTTGGGACAGAAGCTGTAGAAACTCTTTAGTAGTTTTTCATATCTTTCTTATGTTGCTTTTCAGTGAGTTTCTTCCGCTTGTCATAATCTTTTCGGCCTTTACCTAAGGCAAGTTCAATTTTAATGAAACCGTTCTTTTCGTAAACTTTGATGGCAACCAAAGTATTTCCTTTTATTGAAGTAAGCCCAATGAGCCTTTTAATTTCTTTTTTATGTAGTAGTAATTTACGAGGTGCTTTTGAGTTGTACTCCAATTCATTTGAAAATTTATATTGCTCAATATTCATTTCTCTGATTACTGCTTCTTCATTTTCTATAATCGCAAAAGCATCGACAATTGAAACACCACCATTCCTAATACTTTTGGTCTCAGAACCAGTTAATACGATTCCTGCCTCAAGATACTCAGTAAAATCATATGAGTTCCTAGCTTTTCTATTTTCTGCAAATATTTTCATATCAATTTAAAAAACAGTACGGATTCATTCTACCCCTACTAGTCGGATCTAAGTATGGAAGCGAACAAGATACAGAACTTGGATCTTTAAGCCTTACTTCGAAATGCAAGTGGGGTCCTGATGATCTACCAGTATTACCAACTTGTCCGATAGTATCACCAGTTATAACTGTTTGCCCTGGAGTAACATTAATTCTATTCATATGAAAATACAAAGTTGTCATACCTCCTCCATGGTCAATAAAGACTGAGTTTCCAGCTAATCCATAATATCTTGCAAGAATTACAACACCCCCTGCGGCAGCTTTAATAGGAGTACCAGTTCTTGCGGGGATATCTATTGCTCCATGAAAACTAGTAACACCTCTAAATCTTCTCCACTTGTAACCACTAGACACATAACTTCCAGTAATTGGCCAAGTTAATTCATCAGGAGCGGGTCCTCCAAGAGTACTGAGTCTTTCAATATCAGCTTGGATAGCATCTTCAAGTTTTTCAAGATCTGCATGTTCTTTATCTAAAAGTTCTAGTTGCTTATTTGCCTGAGCTAAGAGGTTTTGTGCATTTTTTCTTTCAGACAAAACCTGTGATTTTTTTGATTCTACTTTTCTTTTTTCAGACTCCACAAGATCCTTACTTGCCTCTACTTGATCTGCATACTCTTCAGCTTCAATCGAGATCTCCGTTTTTCTCTCCTCTTCAATTTGGAGATTGTCAATGATCTCCTGTCTATCTGTTTCTCTATCAGTTAAAAAAGATGTTTGTGTTTGAGCAAGATTTTCAAGCGCATTTAAAGTCTCTACAATTTTGTACGCTGAGTCGACGATAGATGATGCATAGCCTAAAGCAGCTAAAAAATCTGATAACTCTTCTAAATCAATGAAAAGAGCTGTGCTAGGACTCATTACACCGTTGATGTATAAGGTTAATGCTTGTTCTTGAAGTCCCTCCCTAGCATTATTTAATTCAATCTGTGTTTGAAATAATTCATCTTTTACATTTGTAATTTCAGATTTTATTTTTCCTAATTTTGTCTGTTCTTGTACAATATTTTGTTGAACCAGAGCTAGATTGTCTAGTGAAGTGTCATAACCAGCCAGCGCATCAGCTAATGCCTTTTCCGCAACTAAAAGTCTACTTTGTACTTCTGATAGCTCTCTATTAACTTGCCTCAAAGCAGAGTCATTTGAGATAATAGCTTTCTCTAAATCTGTTTTCTCACCTTCATACTGATTAATCTGATTTGCTACAGCTTGGAGTTGCTTTTCAACTTCTTCTAGACGTTCTTCTGCAGTTATTGCATTTAAACTGTCTAAGGAGAGTGTTTGGAATAAGAAAACACCTATAAGCAGGAAAGTTATTAGTTTTTTATTCATTAAGAGCTTTTCGTATACCAACATAGCTTGCAAAAAGCCCAAAGATAACTGAGGTAAGAATAAGACCAAGTGTGAGGTTAATTAAATAAGTATCAGAAATCGTTATATCAAATATACTTTCTGCGACTACTGAATCCTTAGAATATTGTATTAATCCCCAACCTAAACCAACAGCAATACTGGTTCCAAGTAGAGATTCAAATATGGCCTCAAAAATAAAAGGTAATCTGATATAAGTTGAAGATGCCCCAATTAATTTCATAACTTTAATCTCTTTTCTTTTGGCAAAAGCAGTGAGTCTTAAAGTATTAATAATTAAAATAAAAGCTGCAAATGCGATTAATACAGCAAAAATTGTTGCAGCTAAAACTAAGGTGTTCGTAAGACTGAGGAGTCTTTCGATTGCTTCACCTGATGCTCTAATCTCTTTAACTGCAGGGTTTCCTTCCATCCTTTCAATGATTAAGGTATAGTCAGATGGATCGTTTAAGTTGACCCGAAGAGATGAAGGTAATATGTCAAAATCCACTTCTTGTACTAGTTCGGGTTGATCTTTAAAAAGAATCTTAAATTCTTCTGTTGCTTCGTCTTTCGAAAAATAGTCAACCATTCTTACTTCTGGATAGCTTTCAAGAGATTCCTGTAGCTGTTTATGTGCAGTTGTAGTGACTCTATCATCAAGAAAAATAACTACATGCACACCATTTTGCCATCTGGAAGTATTATTTTCGACTACAGCTCTTCCAGACAATGTTGTGAATACTAAAAAACTAGATACTAAAACTGCCAAAACTGTAGCTACAAATAGTAGAGGGTTTCTTCTCATATTTATGAACGTATTTTTAATTACGTAAGATAACTTATTCATTAGAATCCCTACACATATGAACCTTCTGTCTCATCCCTAATAAGTTTGCCATCAGAAAGCTCTAACACCCTCTTCTTTCTTCTATTCACAATTGAGGAATCGTGTGTCGCCATTAAAATTGTTGTCCCAGCTCTATTAATCTTTTCAAGTAAAGATACTATTTGAATACTTAAATCTGGATCCAAGTTTCCTGTTGGTTCATCACAAAGAAGCACTAAAGGATTGCTTGCCAAAGCCCTTGCAATAGCAACTCTTGTTTGTTCTCCTCCAGAAAGCTGATAAGGAAATTTATAGGCATTGTCTTGGAGCTCAACTAAGTCAATAAGAGTGCTTGTTTTTGCATCAATCTCATCTGCATCATATCCTAAAACTTCAAGTGCAAAACTAATATTTTCGAAAGTAGTTCTATCCTCTAACAGCTGCGGCTCTTGGGTAACTATACCTAATTTTCGTCTTAAAATTGGGATCTTCCATTTTGGAAGTGATGATACTTCCATATCTACCACATCAATTATCCCTTTAGTTGGATACATATCTCTATATAAAAGTTTCAGAAAAGAAGATTTACCACTACCTGAGTGCCCGATAAGATATACGAAATCACCTTCTTTTATTTCTGTTGAAATATTAGAAAGAGCAACACTGCCCCCTTGGAATACTAGCGATACATTCTCTAATTTAATCATTTAATCCCTGTCTACGCCATTTTAGGTAATCTTTAATAAATATGTTAATCTCTCCATCTAAAACAGCTTGAATATTCCCTACTTCTGTATTTGTTCTTGCATCTTTAACTTGCTGGTAGGGTTGCATAACGTAAGATCTTATTTGTCTTCCCCACCCTGCCTCAACTTGATCTCCTCTTATTGAATTTAGTTGCTGCATTTGATCCTCTTTTTCTTTAAGTGTAATTTTAGTTTTTAGCAACTCAAGCGCTCTTGTCTTATTTTGTAGCTGAGAACGCTCAGCTTGACAAGAAACTACTAATCCTGTTGGTATGTGAGTTATCCTGACAGCAGAATCTGTTGTATTAACATGTTGGCCACCAGCACCAGAAGCTCTATAAACATCTATTCTTAGTTCATCATCTTTTATTTCAATTTCATCAGAATTCTCAATAAGAGGTATCACGTCAACTCCGGCAAAACTTGTATGTCTCCTTTTGTTACTATCAAAAGGACTTATGCGTACAAGTCTGTGGACCCCTCTTTCACTTTCTAAAGTTGCATATGCCCTGTATGAATTTACAGTAATTGAGACTGATTTAATACCGGCTTCTTCAGCATTTGAAAGCTCTTCAATTGTGTATTCCATATTATTATCATCAAAATATCTCGTATACATTCTTAAAAGTATTTTTGCCCAATCATTTGCATCAACACCACCGGCGCCAGCATTGATTGAAATCATTGCATTCAAGTCATCATACTCCTCGCTATAAAATGATTCTTCTTCTAGTTCAATGAGTTTCTTTTCAAAATTTTTAACTTGTTTTTGGATATCTTTTAATACATCGTTGTCTTCTTTACTGAGATTGACTAATTCTTTTAAGTCAGCTAACTCTGCTTCTAAATTCAAGAGAAGATTAAGAATTTTCTCATAGGCAGCAGCTTCTTTTGTAATTTCCTTAGCTTTACTATTATCGGACCAAAAATTGGTTTCCGCCATCTGACTATTAAGCAGTTCTAATTTTTTTTCTTTAACTTCAAAGTCAAAGATACTCCTTGGCAGAGGAAAGTCTTTCAACTAATCCTGCTATTGATGAAACTAATTCTTTGAACATAAGTTAACCATGGCACATTTTTTATACTTCTTACCTGACCCACAGTGACATGGATCATTCCTTCCAATCTTACCAAAATCTTTTCTGTCTTTATTGTCTGAAGGAATATTTGGTGTAGTAGTTTTAGGATTTTTTACAGCACTTACCTCTACTCCATCAAAATTAAGCAACAGCCTGACCACAGATGATTTCACATTAAATATTAACTCTTCAAATAAATCATAACCTTCTTTTTGATACTCGACTAAAGGATCTCTTTGGCCCATAGCTCTTAGTCCTATCCCAGATCTTAGGTAATCCATCTCACTCAAATGGTTTTTCCATGTTTGGTCGATAAATGACAAAGCCGCAGCTCTCGCAAGGTTCCAGAAATTAATACTGTCTTTTTGTTCATTTTTAATAAATAGAGTTTCAAGATTTTCATCAATATTTAATG
>CAXHFF010000023.1:0-9984 GCA_964016255.1 uncultured Acidimicrobiaceae bacterium | reverse complement strand
GAGATCGGTTGTTGTCTCGTGGGCTCGGAGATGTGTATAAGAGACAGATTTTCACTTTGGAGGCAAAAGTCCTATTACTGATCAAAACATAGCCCTCATTCAAGAAATAGAAAAAGAATTAGCCCATCAAAACATAAATTTACCCGTTTATTTTGGAAACAGGAATTGGGATCCTTATATTGCAGACACCATGCAAAAAATGAAAGATGACGGAGTTAAGAGAGCAGTTTGCTTTGTAACAAGTGGATATAGTTGTTACAGCGGGTGCAGACAATATCGAGAAGATATTGTTAATGCACAAGAAAAAGTTGGGGCTGGAGCTCCTGAAGTAGACAAGATTCGAGTTTTTTATAACCATCCAGGTTTCATTGAGTCAACAATTACCAGCATCAAAGAATCGTTATCTAAATGGGATGCTAAAGATCAGAAGAATGTAAAAATTGCTTTCACCGCTCATAGTATTCCAGATTCTCAAGCTGAAAGTAGTGATTATGAAGTCCAATTGAATGAAACTTGCAGAATTATTACCGATGAAATAAACCACTCAAACTATGATATGGTCTACCAAAGTCGAAGTGGATCACCACGAATACCTTGGCTCGAACCAGATATTATTGATTATATGGAAACAATCTCAAGTGAGGGAACTAATAACTTACTCATAGTCCCTATTGGGTTTATTAGCGACCATATGGAAGTTCTTTATGATTTAGATACTGAAGCCGTAGAAAAAGCAGAAGAACTTAATATGAAAATGGAAAGAGTCCCAACTGTAGGAGTATCAAAGCCATTTGTGGAAATGATCATTGATCTTATTAAGGAAAGAATGACAGAAAATCCTGAAAGGAAAACTTTAGGCAAAAGAGGTCCCAATCACGATATTTGCCCTATAGATTGTTGTAAAGTAGTAACTGGAGTATGAAATAGTGTCAATAATATCAACAGGTCTTAGTCACAAAACTGTACCTATAGGGTTACGGGAAAAATTTTATACAAGTGCTGAATCTCTTCCAAGCATACTTAAAAAAATAAAACAGGATTCAAAATATATTGAGGAGATCGCAATACTGTCTACCTGTAATCGTTTTGAAATCTATGCCAAAGTAAACAACACTATCAATGCAAAAGTAGAGATAGTAAAGTTTTTAACTGACCACTTCTTAGTCAACTCAAACAGTCTTTCAAAAATAAGATACATTTCTAAAATCTTATATTCTAACGATGAAGACGATGCTTATAGGCACCTTATGGAAGTAGCTTCTGGTTTAGACTCAATGATAGTTGGCGAGGACCAGATTTTAGGCCAAGTACAAAATGCTCTTGAAGTTGCAATAGATGCTGGGACGTCTGGGACATTCATTCACAGATTATTCGAGGCATCTCTTCGAGCAGGAAAAAGAGCACGAACTGAAACTGAAATTAGTCAGAACACAACTAGCCTAAGCCATGCTGCAGTTCAGCTAATGCTTGAAGTTACAAAAATTAAAGATCCAAACGTCCTTGTTATCGGGGCAGGCGAAATGGCAGAACAAAGTTTATATGCACTACATAAGCTGGAATTAACAAATCTTTCAATTTTAAATAGAACCTATAAAAATGCATTAGAAATTGGAGACAAGTATGGCGTTCAAGCCTTTAAATGGTCTGAACTAGAAGATAAAATTAATAAGGCAGATGTAATTTTTACGGCAATGTCTTTGGATAAAGCATTATTCACAAAAAAATTCTTTAATAGAAGCACAAAAGAAAAGTTTATAATAGACCTAGGTTTACCGCGTAATGTCAAAACAGAGGTTGTTGATATAAATGGCATCTCATTATATGATTTAGATTCACTGGAAATAATTGTAAGTAATAATTTTGCCGCGAGAGAAGCATGTATCCCTGAAGTAAATCTAATTATAGAACAAGAAACCAACAAATTTACAAAATGGGTTACGGAACGTGATAGCGTACCGTACATCACTAAATTTCGTTCAGAAGTCCAATCTTTAGTTGAAAAAAAGTTTGATGGTTTTTTAGGAAAAGAGACAAGTAAGGTAATGGCTTTGAAAATTATGAATGAGGTGTTACATAAGCCAACTCAAGAAATTTCTTCAACTAAAACCCAGCTTCAAACAGCACCTTATGCTGATGAGATCTGTAAGCGGTTAAATACTGAAATTGCTTATCTGGAGAAAGAAAAAATAACTTAACAAACAAAGGAAATCCACATGCAGAGAATTCGCATTGGCAGCCGTAAAAGTAAACTTTCTCTTTGGCAATCCAACTTAGTCGCAACATCCCTAAAAGAAATATATCCAGAGGCTCTTATTGAAATTGTCAAGATTTCTACAAAAGGAGATGAGAACTTAAAACAATCACTACCAGAAATAGGTGGCAAAGGGGTCTTTACTGAGGAATTAGAAAGAGAGTTAATTAATAAGGATATAGACTGCGCAGTACATAGCTTAAAAGACTTACCAACTGAAAATAAAGATAATTTAATTTTGGGGGCAGTCCTTAAAAGAGCATCTGTGGAAGATGTACTGATTACAAGAGATAGGTGCAGTTTTAGTGAGCTTGAAAATAATTCTAAAATTGGTACTTCTAGTCTTAGAAGATCTTCACAAATGAAATCCTTAAGAAATGACATAGAGGTTGTAGATATTCGTGGAAATGTTCCAACACGTATCGAAAAAGTTTTTGATAATTCAACAAAATATGATGCTGTAATTCTGGCAAAAGCAGGTGTTGATAGACTAAATTTATCTGAATATATAGATGAAATTTTTACAACTAAACAATTAGTTCCAGCTCCTGGACAGGGAGCTATAGCGGTTCAGTGCCTGGAAGAGAGTCGAAGCATATTTAGTAAATTGAACGACGAACTTACGTCAATAACCACAACAGTAGAAAGGAGCTTTCTACAGTATCTCGGAGGTGGTTGTTCACTACCAGTTGGTGCATATTGTGAAATAGAAAATGAACACCTTACTATCAACGCTAGGGTGGTTTCTTTAGACGGAAAAGATGTTGTAGATGTATCAAAAATATCAATAGCGATACCAGAGAAAGAAAAATCAGTATTTGCAGAGGCTTTAGGGAAAGAATTAGCAAAAGATGCATTAATAAAAGGTGCAGAAAATATAATTGCAAAAATTTAAAATGAACAACGTAGTTATCACTAGAAGCAAAAATCAAATCTTAGATATTTCAGAAATGATAACTCAGTTGGGAATGAATCCAGTTGAGTTCCCATGTATAGAAATCGATTCTTCAAGCTACAAAGATAGTCTGTATGGAGAGCTCACAAATTTAAATACTTATGATTGGATTCTGTTTACTAGTAGAAATACGATACAAGTATTAAATGAAATAATCTTAGAAAATCAAATGGATATAGATTGGAAGAAAATAAAAGTTGGAGCTATCGGTCCTGAAACCAAAAAAATGCTAATTAATATATTTGATGTTGAACATGTATTTACACCGAAGATTTTTAATGTAAAAAGTTTTACAGATGAATTACCCATAATGCCAGAAGAAAAAATCTTGGTCCCTCAGTCAAAAATTGCTGACAACTCAATAGTTAACAATTTACAAGAAAAAGATATATTGGTAAAAAAAATAATTGCCTATGACCTCAAGGTTGGTACCGGAGGAGAGAATGTACCAAAAATGTTAAAGGAAAATACTGTTGATGCTGTTATTTTTACGAGTGGAAGCACTGTGACTAACTTTGTAAAAAGGACCTATCCTGAAGATTCCAAAAACACTCCAGTTTTTTGTATGGGTGAAACAGCTTATAATGAGGCATTAAAAGAGGGCTTTAATTTTGTCTTTAAGCCAGACAAATCTACACTAATTGATACTGTAAATTTATTAAGAGATTACTTTATTGAGGCATCTAGTGAGTGAAGAAAAAGAATATGAAAATCCAGTAACATCCTTAACTTCTAGAAGATTAAGGTTGAATCCTGAAATTAGAAGAATGTTTAAGGAAACTACACTAAGTGTTGAAAATTTTATAGCTCCAATTTTCGTATGTTTTGGTGAAAACAAAAAAATTCCAATTAAATCAATGCCTAATCAGTATCAAATATCACTCGATAAATTAGAGGATGAAATACTTGATCTACAACAGCATGGGATTTCTTCTGTAATTCTATTTGGTATTCCGGAAAAAAAAGACTTTTTAGGCTCTGATAATTTCAGTGATAACGGGATAGTTCCTAGTGCAATAAAACTTATCAAAAATAAGTTTCCTGAAATGATTGTTATAAGTGATCTCTGTTTTTGTGAGTACACAGATCATGGTCACTGTGGCATTATTAATATGTCTGAAAATGAATTTTATCAACCAAATTTTGAAGAAGGATATCTTTTAAACAAAGAAACGCTAAAGATATTAAATGATGCAGCTTTAGTTCACGCAAAAGCTGGAGCAGATATTATTGCTCCATCTGGAATGATAGATGGAACAGTAGGCTCTATTAGGACACACCTTGACATAAATGGATTTGAAAAGGTAGCCATAATGAATTACTCAGTTAAATACAAAAGCTCCCTATATGAACCATTTAGAGATGCAGCTGACAGTTCACCATCTTTTGGAGATAGAAGTCAATATCAAATGGATTCGTCAAATAGAAGAGAGGCAGTTAAAAAAGTTAAAAGAGACATAGACGACGGTGTGGATATAATCATGGTTAAACCGTCTATGTTTTACCAAGATGTGATTAGGGAATTAAGAGATAATTTTGAATTACCTATCTGTGCGTATCAAGTCAGCGGAGAGTACAGCATGATACATAATGCTGCAGCTAATAATTTGATTGACTTAGAAAAAGCTATTCTGGAGAGTTTATTAAGCATAAAAAGATCAGGAGCTGATTTAATTATTACTTACTTTGCTAGAGAAATAAGTCGAACTTTAAACCAAAATGGGGATACTTAAAATGGAAAGCGAAATTAAACAACAGCGATTTATCAATGCTGCAAAAGGTCAAAAAGTTGACAAAGTTCCAGTATGGCTAATGAGACAAGCTGGAAGATATATGTCTGAATACCAAGAGTTACGCAAAAGCTATGGAATTCTAGATATTATTAAAACACCAGAATTAGCTACTGAAGTCACTATGCAGCCTATAAATGCATTTAATTTGGATGCTGCGATAATATTTGCAGACATACTTCCTCCACTCGAAGCAATGGGTCTCGAACTAGAGTTTATAAATGGAGAGGGTCCTGTTATCCATAATCCAATCAGAAATAAATCAGATGTAGATGCTCTTTTATCACCATCTCCTCATGAGGCATTAGGTTTTACTCTCGATGCAATAAAATTAGTTAGAAAAGAGCTAGATGAAAAAAATATTCCATTAATTGGGTTTAGTGGAGCACCGTTTACTCTTGCCAGTTATGCAATTGAAGGAGGTGCTAGCAAAAATCGACTAAATCTTAAAGGAATGATGCACAGTGATAAAGATTCTTGGCATTCCTTAATGGAAAAGCTCGCAAAATTTTCAGGAAATTATCTTCTTTCACAAGCTGAAGCAGGCGCACAGGCCTTACAAATGTTCGATAGTTGGGTCGGGGAGTTGTCTCCTGAAGATTATAGAGAGTATGTACAACCCTACAGCAAAATGACTTTAGAGATAGCAAAAACTGCAAACGTGCCTTTAATCCATTTTGGGACAAACACAAATGGAATGTTGCCAGATATCAAAGAAGCAGGCGGGGATGTCATTGGGGTTGATTGGCGAATAGATATAGAAAAAGCTTCAAAAATACTTGGTAATGATGTCTCAATCCAAGGTAATTTAGATCCTGCAACATTGTTCTCCCCTTGGGAAGAAATAGAGAGTAAAACAAAAAAAATTCTTGACTCGATGAGGGATAGAGATGGGTTCATATTTAACTTAGGTCACGGGGTACTACAAAAAACACCTGTTGAAAATGTTAAAAGATTAGTAGATTTTGTACATGAATACACAGATAACAACTAAAAATGTCACAAGCTCAAGAGAATGAATCAAAAGTACTAATAATTGGCGGTGGTTTAGCAGGACTGAGTTCAGCTTGGTATCTTCAAAAGAAAAATATACCTTACACACTTATTGAGTCTTCTAAGAGATTTGGGGGACTTATTGAGTCTCACCGCGAAGGCGGAAGCATAATTGAGTATGGACCAGATTCCTTTATAACCAGAAAACCCTGGGCATTAGACTTAGTAAGAGATTTAAATATTGATGATGAATTAATTTTTGTCAATAAAACTAATGAAAGAATTTATATCTATCTCAATAATAAATTAATCCCTCTTCCAGATGGTCTCAGATTACTTATTCCTAGCAAAATTTCCCCATTTCTTTTTTCTTCAATAATGTCACTAAGAGGAAGATTAAGATTACTTTTAGACATTGTTATACCTAAAAAAAATATTGATAATGATGAGTCGGTTGAAAGTTTTGTTACAAGAAGATTTGGACGAGAAGCGTTAGTTAATATTGCAGAACCAATATTAGGTGGTGTATATAATTCTAAAATGTCTACTCAGAGTATTCTTTCTACATTTCCACAGTTTAAAAAATTAGAAAAAGAATATGGCAGTTTAATTAGAGGTATGCGTAAAACTAACAAGATGCAAAAAGAGCAAGCATCTTATGAGAAAGGGTTTGCTTCACTTCATCAAGGAATGGACACTCTTATTAATACATTAGTTAAAAGTCTGAAAGGAAAGCTTATTCTAGAATCTGAAGTAACTGAGATTCACAATGATAAAACTATAAAACTTAAAGACGGTAGCTCACTTAATTTTCAATATTTGATATTAGCAACACAAGCAAATACCAGCTCAGAGTTACTTAAAAATTACAACGAGAATATTTCAGACTTATTAGGACGGATTAGATACGAAAGTGTTGGGTGTGTTTCGTTTGTTTTTAATGAAAATGATATATCTCAAAATATTAATTCACATGGAGTAGTTGTACCCGGAGTAAGTAATAAAAATATTGATGGAATACAATTCTCAAGTTATAAATGGGAGGGAAGAGTTGATGAGGGAAAAGTATTAATTAGGGCATTTTTTGGAGGTCCGAATACTAGAGAGATTTTAAAAGAAAACGATGCTGCAATACTTGAAATAGTTCTAGAAGACGTAAAAGAAGTTTTACGTATTAAAACTAATCCATTGAGATCTTATTTAAAAAAATGGATTAATTCTTATCCACAATATGATGTTGATCATTTAACTTTGATATCAAATATCGAGAATAGCCTACCCTCAAACATTAAACTTTCAGGAAATGCTTATCATGGTATAGGTATGCCAGATACAATTAATTCTGCAAAAAGAGCTGTCGATGAAATTGAAATAGATATAAAGAAAAATGAAAAGTTATAAAAAATCACGAAGTATATTCCAAGAAGCATTGAATCTCTTACCTGGTGGAGTCAATAGTCCAGTAAGAGCTTTCAAAAGCGTAGAAGGTGATCCAATTGTTATCAATAGGGGTTCTGGAGCTTATCTTTATGATGTAGATGAAAATAAATATATAGATTATGTATTAAGTTGGGGCCCACTTGTATTAGGTCACAGTCATCCAGATGTGGTTAATTCATTACACGAAGTAGTTACTAAAGGCACTAGTTACGGAGCCCCAACAGAAATTGAGAATAAGTTAGCTAAATTAATAATTGATAAGATAGAAAGTATTGAGATGATCCGCTTCGTTAACAGCGGAACAGAGGCTTGTATGAGTGCACTAAGACTAGCAAGGGCATATACAAAAAAAACAAAAATCATAAAATTTGCTGGTAATTATCACGGACATGCGGATATGTTTTTAATAGAGGCAGGAAGTGGAGTGGCTACTTTAAACTTGCCCAATTCCCCTGGTGTCCCACAAAATACAATTTCAGATTCATTAATTGCAGAATATAATGATATCGACTCAGTTATCAAACTATTCGGCAATAATCCTGATGAGATTGCAGGGGTTATCATAGAGCCAATTGCGGCAAATATGGGATTTGTATTACCGGAAGAAAATTTTCTAAAACAGCTGGAGGAATTATGTCATATTAATAATTCACTTCTTATATTTGACGAGGTAATGACAGGTTTTAGAGCCTCTCCAGAAGGTGCCCAAAAATTATGGAATATCTCTCCAGATATAACGTGTCTCGGAAAGGTTATCGGTGGGGGCCTGCCTGTCGGGGCCTATGGTGGTAGAAAAGAGATAATGAAAGAAGTTTCACCCAGTGGGGATATGTACCAAGCAGGAACACTGAGTGGGAATCCTTTAGCAATGACTGCTGGATACGAGACTCTTAGATCTTGGAATAAAGAGGGTATATTTGAAAAAACTGAAAAAAAAGTCCATGATCTAGTTATGGGCATTGAGTTAATTGCAAAAGAATACAGCATACCTATCCAAGTCAAGTACAAAGGCACAATGTTTGGTTTTTACTTCTTAAAGTCACCCGATGACAACATTGTAGATTATGATACTGCTAAAAAGTTTGCTAATACTGAATTATTTGGTAAGTTTCATAAAGAGATGATTGATCTAGGTGTTTATTTACCACCAAGTCAATTTGAGGCAAATTTTATGTCTTCTTCTCACTCAGAATCAGATATTAAAACTACCTTAGACGCTGTTAGAACAGCATTTAGAAGATTAAGTAGTAGCTAATCTATAAATAGATTTCAGTTAAGTAAGATTGAAAATTATAATAATCTTTATGGAGTATTTTGAAACCAGAAAATAAAAACAGTAATGAAGATAGAGCATCTAAATTAACAAAAAGGCAGTATGTAAGATTTGCTTTTTATAGCGTTGATCCCTCATGGAGAAAATTGCCCGACGTTGAAAAAGCTAATCAAAAATTAGAGCTTCTAGATACTATAAAAAGTTTCAACAGAAGAATGTTGCTCAGGCCTTATAGCACTATGGGAACACGAGCTGATACTGAATTTCTTTTATGGCAGATTGCTGAAAAACCTGAAATTTTTCAAGAATTAGCTGCTTCTATCATGAACACCTCTATGGGAGCATATCTAAAACTAGACTATTCATATCTCTCACAAACAAAACGATCTATTTATGAAATAAGAATTGATGGAGTAGAAGAATCTGACGAAGAGAGGTTAGTAATAGATCCATCAGAGTCAAAATGGCTTTTTGTATATCCTTTTATTAAAACAAGAGATTGGTATCAGTTGTCACAATCAGCTAGGCAAAACTTAATGGATGAGCATATAGAAGTTGGTAGAAAATATCCATCTGTAAGATTAAATACAACATATTCTTTCGGTCTTGATGATTATGAATTTGTAGTCGCTTTTGAAACAGATGAACCTAGTGATTTCTTAGATACGGTTCAAGACTTGAGAGAAACAAATGTAAGTATGTACACTCTTCAGGACACACCATTATTTTCATGTATGAATTTAAGGTTAGATGAAGTTCTTGATTCTCTCGGTGGTCCGAAAATTGCTGAAGAAATTTTGCCTGGAACGGAGAGAGAAGTCTGGATGGAAGTTTGTTCTATTGAAGAGCTTTTACCAGGTAAAACTAAGGTAGTTTATTTAGAGGGCAAACAAGTTGGAGTGTTTAATATAGATGGCAAAATTTATGCGATAAATAATAGATGCACTCATGCAAGAGGGCCATTAACCGAGGGAGATATTAATTTTGAAGATTGTACTGTAGTTTGTCCTTGGCACTATGGTAAGTTTGATATTTGTACAGGTGAGGCGCTTGACGGGCTTGTTAAGAAACCCGTAGAAACATTCGAAGTTGAGATTAAAGACAACAAAATTCATGTTGGTACAAAAATAAAAGCTCAGGTTAAATAATTTATTTAATTTTCAAAAATAAGGTATAATTAATATATGTTATGTCCATTTGCTTATTTAATGTTTTTCTTCATGTGGGTAGCTGTCTCTTATACACATCTCCGAGCCCACGAGACAACAACCGATCGGGGATG
>CAXHFF010000022.1:0-10103 GCA_964016255.1 uncultured Acidimicrobiaceae bacterium | reverse complement strand
ATATAAAAATTGATCTGTAATAAATTTATTGAAAGTTTTTTTTGTGAAATATAGATAAAGAATCCCAATAGAAATAACCCACGCTGTAAGAGTAAAGAATCCAAAAAGAGTATTAAAAAAAACTATTTTGTCCATGACCATAATTCTACCTAAAAAAAAAGATAGGCGGACATTGCCGCCTATCTATAAATTATTAAGAGGAAAAGTTAGACTTTTTCTCCTGATTTAATTCTTGCCATATTAAGTACTAATACACCAAGTCCGACTTTATTAATAATGTCAGCAATAGTGTATAGAAGTTCTCTTAAGTCCATTAACTCTGAACTTACTGCTGGTGCTAAATATCCTAAAGGATAAATAATCCAACCAACAAGAATCAAGTTTTTAATATTTGTAAATGCTGTAGCTTCTTCACCTGTTAGTGATTCACCTTCTGCTTGTAATCCTCTCATGAGGAAAAGGTATGCAGACATAGCAATTACGAAACCTATCCAGTATTCTGTTCCGCCAACTTCATTGACTTCGCCATAGTAACCACCAGCGATCATAGCAACAGCTGCTAAGCCCCAGGTTCTTACTTTTGCGGCATACTCTGCGCCCTTAGATGTTATCGCTAAAACTTCAACGAACATCAATGGTACGGTGAGTACCCAGTCAACATATCGCAATCCAGTGTCAAATACTGCATCTTCTGCAAATGATACTGTCATTTTTTGGTAGTGATACCATGCGATTCCAGTTACTAATGCAGAGATGTAAACACCTTTTCTAAATTTTGGGTCAACTTCTCTAGATGACATTAGTAAGTATGCTGTTCCGGCAAGCATAGCTACAGTTGCTACCATAAAAAGTCGGTATGTAAGATCGGCCATTTTTAAAATTCTCCTTTTTTAACTTTTAAAATGTTTAACTACTTTAAGATAGTCTATTTTTGGATTTATTAGAATAAATTTGAGAAACTTTTTTTATTTTTTATTGTACATTTCTAGATACTTGCCTAACTTAAATTTCTTGGCAGTATTTTCTGAAGTCATGTAACGAATTTTACCGTAAATTTTTCTTTCAGGTCCCCATGCTCTATCGTATCTACCTAAGGACCAAAAGACACCCGAGTAAGAGTTTGGATCTCGACCATCTAAGGCAAATCTGTCGTTTAAATCTATCATGTACGATAAGGCAAGCTGAGGCGTTGGAGACCACTCTAATATTTTTTTTGCCCACAACATTCTTAAATAGTTATGGATAATTCCCTCTTCTCTAAGTTGTGTTTGAGCAGCATTCCATATTTCATCATGAGTTTCAGAATTGACTAATTGTTGCAATGAGTAAATATGTTCCCTTGGATCTTTTTCATGTTCCTCAAGAGTTTTGATGGCCCATTTTGGTAAAGATGAGTATTGATCGTAATCAGATCTCGTTACACATGTATGATATCCAAGTTCTCGCCAAGTTATGAGTTCATCAAAGAAGCTTTCTAAATTTTCAGAACCTCCCCACCATCCTTGTCTCCTTCCGACAAATGCCGGGTTAATATTTTCGAAAGACCAAGACTCCAATTCATTTACTCTTAAAAATATTTCATAAGGTGAGATATGGCCGGCATGTAAATATGGAGAAAGATTACTACTGGCATCTTCAGATGGATGGCTTCTAAGGGTTGCATAATTGTTATACCCATTCTCTAAAAAGTAATCTAATCTTTCTTTAGCTTTCTTATAGCCACCAATTATTGAACTCTCTTTTACTGATTTATCTATATTAAGGTCAGCTAAAAAATTTTCTTGATTAAACGTATCGAAATTTATTTTATTCCATTTTTTATTAATATCTTCTAATAATGTTTCATCAAAGGTAATCTCTAATTTACTTAAAGGTTGCTCTTCAGGTACGTCCACAAGAAAATCTAGTAAGTTCTTATGCATGTATCTTCTGAAATCATGGGCTCTAACATACTCTTTTTCTGCAATTCGAATTGGAATTAGCCCATTTGCATCAACAATTTCATACCTTGTATTAATTATTCCTTTAGCATTTGCCGTCATTTGAGGTACAAAATAAGTCGGGAAGTCGTCTGTCACTACAACAGCGGCATTTGAAGCAAGCTCGTATAGAAGGTCATCACTTTCTTTTGCTGCCTCTTCTGCAAACGGATAGTAATATGCCTTAGTATTGGCAATATTTTCAGCAACATCTTTCATTCCTTCTAAGAAAAATTTATGAAATCTAACACTAGACATAGGATAATCAAGAACTAGGGGTTCAAAGATAAGTAGTGGTTTTGAAAGTTTATTTGCCCACTCAACTGCTCGCTCAAGAGCGAAATTGTAGGTTGTTCTCTTAAAGTTAATAACCCAGTACAGAACGTAGTCTTTTTCAAGATTTGGATCTATATCTTTTAATGTCGTGATTCTGTTAGTTGGGACTCCAGCCATGATGTAATTATAAAGGCAAAATTGTTTTTAAAATAATTAGTTTCTGTTTAAAATATAAGAAGTTATGGGCGCAATAAAAATCACTAGTGTTGGAAAAATTTATCCAAATGGAACAAGGGCTCTCGGAGATGTCAATATAGAAATTAATGACGGAGAGTTTGTAGTACTTGTTGGTCCATCAGGATGTGGTAAAACAACTCTACTTCGAATGGTTGCAGGATTAGAAGACATTACAGAAGGCGAAATTTTTATTGGCGAAAAACTTGTGAACGAAGTTGCTCCAAAAGATCGAGATATTGCAATGGTATTTCAAAATTATGCTTTGTATCCACATATGTCAGTTTACGACAACATGGCTTTCTCCCTTAAATTAAGAAAACTTTCAAAAGAAGAGATTGATAAAAAGGTAAAAGACGCTGCAAGAACACTTGAGATTAGTGAACTGTTGGAAAGGAAACCAAAAGCTTTGTCTGGAGGTCAGAGACAACGTGTTGCTATGGGTAGAGCTATAGTGAGAAATCCAGAAGCATTCTTAATGGATGAGCCTCTTTCAAATCTTGATGCAAAATTAAGAGTACAGATGAGGGCTGAGCTTGGACAATTGCACACTCAACTTGAAACCACCACACTTTATGTGACTCATGATCAAGTTGAAGCAATGACAATGGGTGATAGAGTTGCTGTTATCAGAAAAGGTGAGCTTCAACAAATTGATACGCCACGTGAAATATATCTTTACCCAAAAAATATCTTTGTTGCTGGCTTTATCGGTAGTCCTTCAATGAACTTTGTTTATGCAGATGTGAAATTATCAGGAGATATTGCTGAACTCTCTTTTGCTAATGAAACAATTAAATGTAGTGGTGAACATTCGAAAAAACTCAAAAAAGTTGATGGAAAGCAAATTGTTTTGGGGATAAGGCCTGAAGCATTCGAAGACTCTCTTTACGCTAAAGATAGTGAGTATACGGAATCAATAAGTATCAAGGTTACCCTATTAGAGCAGCTTGGTTCAGACTCATATATACATTTCTATAAGGATTTAAAGCCAGTACAAACAGAAGCAATTGAAGAAATTCTTGCTGATGAAGGAGAAGACATTACTGTATTGGGTGATGAAACTAAGTTTATTGCAAGAATAAACCCTAACTCAACTGTAAAAGAAGGTGAGGAAATCAATCTTTCAATTGATCCCTCAAAATTACATTTTTTTGATCCAGATTCTGGTAACGCTTTATAACTAATAAGTGCTGTCGAGCTCTTCAGTAACCTCTTCAATAAAAAAACTTTTCAATTCAATGTATTTCGTCAAAGCGTACCACAGAGTATCTGAACCAATTTTTCTATCCATAAGTTCAGAAGCATCATATCTAAAAAGATTATCCTTGAGGGAAGCTCTAATTAATTCAGTCTGTTTAATTGTCATTGGGTTATTAAGCGAGTCAATGTAGGAATTCATGTTTGCTGAGATATACTGTGAGTCTTTTTTACTGAGCCAATTCTCTCCAAATTCTATGGACACTAAGGAATTAACAACATTGACTGTATTTATATCATTATTTAAACCTATGAATACATCACCTATCCCAACCATGGCTTCTTTATAATTTTCTGAGGGAAGTTTAAAAAAATCATAATCAATGCCATACTCTAAATTTTCTGGAAAATAGTAGCTTGCGAAATGTCCTGACCATGTAAATATGCAAGGGTTATTTTCATCCAGTAAATTTCGATAATTATTTCGGAACTCTTTTCTAACCATTCTTTTATGCCCGCCATAAACAGCATCTTCAATAAAAATTAATTTACCAATATCTAAAATTGATAAAGTCACTTCATCTGAGCTTGCTAATTTATCTTGCTTAAACCACTCATCGTAGACTTGTGGACCATATTTATGAAGAATTGTGTCCTCTAGCCAATTTGTAGCTATCCAACCTGTTGATGCCCCACTTTCAATATCCATGCACCATAAGGGTTCGTCTTTAAATGAATTTTCTTGGGTGAAAGTAATCATTTCTTCATAGGTATTAAAAACTGGTGAGCCAGTAGCTTCATACTTACTTACGTCATACCAAATTAGTGAATTTGGGATTACTCTAAACCAAACTCCATAATTATTACTATCTACATCAGAAGTTGTTATTTCAAGTAAATGTTGAGAGAAATTTTCACTCAGAAATTTTCCGTCTAGTAATTGAGTTACCGGTACGGCAATACCTCTTTGGCCTAAATTTACAACACCTTGAGGGTTAGGGATTAATGCTAAGTCTAAATTATGATCTGGATTTTCAATTAAGAAAGTTTCAATATCACTGTATGTTTTATACTCAATTGTGATTCCAAGATTTTTTGAAATGACCTCTAACTCTTCATTGAAATATTCAATCTGTGGAAAACTTGGACCCCCTATGACTACATCTTGAGGTTGATATGCAATAAATGAAAATACACTAATTGTGACTACAAATATTATTAAAAATAAACTATTTTTTTTTAAGCCCATAAAAAAGCTGCACCTCTAACTCCACTGCTGTTTCCATGCATGGCTTTTACTATAGGTGTAAGAAAAAAATCTGATGCAAGGTAGGGAATGATTCTTTTAGGAATTTCATCGTATATCTCATCTATATCTGACATGCCTCCCCCACAAACAATTATCTCAGGATCTAAAATATTGACGAAAGAACTAAAACTTCTTGCAACTCTCTCAAAGTAGTTATCCATAGCAATAGACGCAGTTTCATCTTTCTCTCTATAAAGTTTTACTATCTCTTTAGAATTAATTTTTTTACCACTAAGAAAATCATAATGCTGCTCAAGGCCAGGTCCGGATATAAAAACTTCTATTGCCCCAACCCTTCCACAGTGTCTTTTAATTGTCTTTTCATATTCATCCATGGGGCCTGGAATTGGATTTTGTCCCCATTCACCGGTAAGTTTATTTGGGCCTTCTATTAGTTCTTTGTTGACAACATAACCTGCTCCAACTCCAGTGCCAAGTATCACTGCAAAGACTTGGTTTTGATTTTTTCCAGCTCCATCAACTGCTTCTGAAAGGGCTAGACAATCTGCATCATTTGCAATTTTAATCTCATAACCCAGTGCCTGCTCAAGATCAGCTTTAACTGGTTTATTCTCAAGTATTTTTGTATTAGAAACTTGAACAAGTCCTGTTTGAGGATGCAGTGAACCAGGCATTCCAACTCCAACAGTAAAATTTTTAAAAGGCTCTGATATCTGATTTACTAAATTAACCACAGAGAGAATTAATTTGCCATAGTCATCCTGAGGAGCGTCGATTCTAGTTCTCTTTATTTCAGATCCATCTACAGGATCAATTGCTACGGCTTCTATCTTTGTGCCGCCCCAGTCAACTCCAATTTTCATTTTTATCTACTCAGTTCAAAATTTAGACTATATTTTTCTATTTTAGTAGACCCAAGCTTTTCAATTTGATTATTTTTATTTAGAAGCCATACATAAGGAGCATCCGGATAGTTTTTAGCATAATCGGTAGCAACACCAACTAGAATTTGCTCTCCATTTTGCAGGTTAACTGTCAGGAATCTCAGATAGTAATAGTAATTGTTACACCCATCACTATTTTTTTTGTTAATCACTCCCGATACTGAATTTTTGAAATTTTCATTTTTTTCAAGGCTTAAACTAACCTCACCAGGTCCAAATCCTGTCCATGCTGGGCCAATACAAAGACTATCAACATCTGTTTCGTAATTTTCTCTAAATTTTAGATCAAATACAAGAGAGTAGCTTTCTATTCCTTCAGGATTTTTAGGAAAACTTTGAACTTGAAGGGTTACTTCATCGCTTGATTCCTGAATAGTGTAAACGAGTTTGGAGTCGACATTTTTAATGACATCTGAATTTATAAAGCTTTCAGATATTTCTATTTCGTATTCAACAGTATTACTTGATGAACAAAATATTATTAATAAGAATATAAAAGCTCTACGTGGGTCTTTCAACCCTTTACAGCTCCTCCGATTAATCCTCTAATGAAAAATCGTTGCAGGCCAAAGAAGACTGCTAATGGAACGATTATAGAAATAATAGCTCCAGAAGTTCTTAGGTGCCATGCTTCTCCAAACCTGCCCACAACAATTTGGGACATGTGCGAGGTTACCACAAGATTTTCTGGCCTGTAGATTCCTAAAAAGACATTTGCAACTAGAAAATCGTTATAAACCCAAAGAAATTGGAATGTACCAAAAGCTGCAATACCAGCTACTGAAAGAGGCAGAACTAATCTAAAAAAAGTAGTGAAATGGCTTGCACCATCTATTTTTGCAGACTCAATAACACTTTTGGGTAAACCCATCATGAAATCTCTAAGTAGAAAAGTAGCTAAGGGTAATCCAAACCCGGTATGTGCAAACCAAGTTGCCACAAAAGTACCATTCAGATCAAGTGCTGGAATTATAGGTATGCCAGCAATCTCGATACCGTCTTTAAATAGCTGAACGAGTGGTATTAATGACATTTGGAGAGGGATAATCATAGAGCCAACAACAAAAAGAAAAAGAATATCTTTTCCTTTGAACTCCATAAAAGCAAATGCATATGCAGCAAATGCAGCAATTGTTATTGGAATTATGGTTGAGGGAATTGTTACAGCTAATGAATTATAAAATGACCTATCAAGGTTTTCAGCTCTAAAGACTTCAACATAATTATCAAAACTGAGCTCTGACCAGATTGTTCCAGTATAAATAGCATCCCACCACGAAGTTCTTTTTATACTTTCACCAGGTCTAAAAGAACTCAACAGGAATCCGAAGATAGGGAACATCCATGTTATTGCAATAGTGACCAGAATTAATTTAGTAGCTGGTTTGTCATACCATTTTTGATTATTTCTTGTCATGAGTTGGCATTCTCTCTTTCTCTTAACGCTGTTCCTATTATCACAGGTAGAACACACACAAATATTAATACTGCAACAACTGATGACCTACCAAAGTTTCTGTACTTAGAAAACTCATCCAGCATCTTTACAGCTAATAGATTTGTTTCTAGGTCTCCCCTTGTTGACACATATATAATATCAAATGCTTTTAGTACCGTCACAACCATATAGGTTCCAACAACTATCACGGTACTTTTTATGTATGGAATAACTATTGATCTAAATATTCTTAATTCTGATGCACCATCAATTTGGCCAGCCTCCATGATTTCTCCAGGTATTGCTTTAATTCCAGCAGAAAATACTACTGCCGCAAAACCTGTGTACATCCAGACCATAATAATCATCAACAACATAGTATTTATAGGTAGGTTGATAAGCATATTAGAAAACCATCCACCACTTTCTAGAGACTCAGCAATCGGCAGATTTGATAAATCTCTTTGTTGTAACCACCCTACGGCGTTAACGCAACTCTCATTATCGTATCCCTCTAGGGCTCCATCAATAATGCGATTGTTGTAACACTCTTCTCCTCTCGAAACCCTAATTCCATTAATTATTCCAATCTGAGTTAATGGTGGCGGTCTATATTCATAAATAAATTTGAAGATTGCTGTTGCACCAACAGCTGAAATTGCCATAGGCATAAATACAATTGACTTAAAAAATGACTCACCTTTATTTAACCTATCAGTAAGCCAGGCAACTATTAAACCAATGAAAACAGTTAAAACAACTACTGAGATGAGCCAAACAACCTGATTTCTTATAGTTGTAATCATCTCAGCATCAGTAAATGCCCACCTATAATTGTCTAATCCTATAAAATCATTGCTATATCTATCTTTAAAACTTAAATAAATGGTGCGAACAGCAGGGTAAAAAAGAAATAAGAAAATCATAAAAATAGATGGACCAACAAACATTCTGGCTTCTAAAACTTCTCTAGAATCTCTTGGGACTAACTTAATTAGCCTGTCCATCCCTAGGAAGAGTAAAAAAACAAGAGTTGAACCTAGGGGTATAGCTATAAGAACTAACACGTTTCGTGTAACTTGTTCTGTAAGTTCCCTAAATAAAATAGCTTGTGAGAGAAACCATGCGAGTGGAAAGATTACTAGAGCTAAGGTAGAGATGCCAAATGTGAATAACTTCTTTTCCTGAGTATTTTGTTTCATGCTAATTTTTAATTTTAATCGATAGATAAAAAGATAGCCACCCAGATGGGTGGCTATCAAAATTAATTAATACGTTATTGGCTTACGGCCAAGAAGTATCAATATTTGCCATTGCAGTATCAATGTAGCCTGGGCCTTCAACTGCTAGGTTCATCATTTCTTTCCAGAAAGAACCAGCACCAACCTCAGGTGGCATTAAGTCAGATGCATCAAATCTAAATGCATCGGCTGCTAAAGCATCAGCAATGATAGTTCCTAATATTCTATTAATGTCTTTTGAATATACGGAAGTATCAAATCCTGTATGAGCACTTAATCTTGCATTGTTAGGCATTGCTGCTGCAGCTGCGTGGAATTCTGCGCTAAGCATATATTCCGCGACGGCTTTTGTAGCATCTCTGTCATTAAATGCACCCCACATGTCGCCAGCACCTAAAGCAGCCTTTGGAAGGGATGCGTCAATTACTGGGAATGGGAAGACCGTTGTTTCTACTCCAACTCCTGCCTGAGCTGCCTCTGGCCAGAAAGATGGAATGAAAGATGCTTGTCTATGCATGAAACAACCTGGGTTGCCATTTGCATCTTTTGAGAACATTGGGTCCTGTGCGTTACCGAAGTATGTTGAAACGATAGCATCTGTGCCACCAACAACATAATTTTCAGTATGCATGATTTGGCTTAAAAGTGTCGCTGCATTCTTTACGATTGGATCTTCGAACTTAAGTTCATTTGTAACCCATTGGTCGTAAGAAGCAGTTCCGTTACCGGTACGAAGCATAATATCTTCCATCCAGTCTGTTGCTAACCAACCTGATGCACCGTTTGAGTACATACCGAAACAGAATGGATTCATTCCGTCTGCAACAATTTGATCTGCAAGTGCAATCATTGCATCCCATGTTTCAGGAATTGCATAGCCTCTTGCCTCAAATTCTGCTGGTTGATACCAAACAATACTCTTAAGGTTAGCTGCATTTGCACCACCATAAACAACACCATCAACTGTTCCTAATCCTACTAAGTAGGATGAAAAGTTGGTGGCATATCCATCAAGATCAATATCTAGATCTGCAAGAGGTGTTAACATACCTCTTTGCGCAGCATCTACAACTGCTCCTGGTTGTGGCCATAATGCGAAGTCTGGTGTGTCACCAGATTCCATTTGAATTTGAATTTCTTGCTCAAAGTTGTCTGAACCTTGGTAGGTGACAACTATCCCTGTCTCCTCGGTAAAGGATTCAAAGTTAGCTCTAAAACCTTCTTGGTCTTCTCCGATGAGAGCACCAGTGATGGTTACTTCTTCACCTTCAAGACTTGCGCCTCCGCAAGCTCCAAGAATTAGAGTTAATAGCAAAAAAGTCATTAATAATGATTTCCTCATTATTTATATCTCCTTTGTTTACGTACGTAGCCAAAGATTTAATCTTTAACTACTAGTCATCATAAATAAAAGAAAATATTCCGTCATATAAAATTGAACATTTTTTAGTTTAATTTGAGAAATTTCAGATTTATTATTGATTTTTACTGTGCCCGGGGGGGGACTCGAACCCCCACATC
>CAXHFF010000021.1:0-10260 GCA_964016255.1 uncultured Acidimicrobiaceae bacterium | reverse complement strand
TCAGACTCCTTTTCTTCTTTGGGAATGCCATACTGTGTTTTCCATGCGAACTGTCTTTCACAATTATCTTTGTTTAATAAATTAGTTTTTGAGATAACAATCCCTCTATAATTTCTTTTTGTTCCTTCTCCATTAATACTTGGATATTCACCACATGAAGACGCTCTTTCACAAAGAGTACAGTGACTTCCAGGAGTGAGTTTTATATTCTTGTTTATAAAGTCTTCAAGGACTAAAAAGTTACCTTTAATAATTTCTTCAGCATCATCAATACTGTCTATCTCAAGAAGGTCGTTGTTATAAAGATCTGCCACATAAAAAGTTTCATTCTCTAACTTTGTCTTAAATACAATCGCTTTATCTAAGTCGCTGACTCCCCTATTTCCAGTTTTTAATTTTACATACTCAGTAGAAACCTCATCTTCAAATTCAAATTGTGTATGGGCATTCATGAATACTTCCACACCATTAATAACTTTAGAAATGCTACTGCTGGGAAAGTCTGCATTAAGATTTGCAGTATTTTTGTGATAAATATTCCTAAATCTCGTAAACAAGTCTGAAGCAATTTTTTGTTGTAATTCATCAAAGTACTTAAAGTTATTTTCCTCTGCTTGATTGATTGCAACTTCTTCGGGAGCTTGATTTACTAACCAGTCTATGATCGCGTCGTTGATACTTTTCCATCTTTGAAGGTTGGAATTTGGTGTATAAGTTGTGTTAAATTCTTTGTACTCAGACCCTAGACATTGTGATATTTTATTAATTTTCGTAGTTGAAAAACTTACTGGATTATCACTCATGTATTAAAGATACTAAGTTGCAACTAAACTTTGAGTAATTAAAACATATATTTTATAAACTATTGAAACGTTTTTTAAAATTCAAAAACCTTTAATATGACCCTACAAAGCGAAGTAGATGTTTACTAAGCTTTGAGGGAAAGAGAATTCGTTAAATTTATAAAGATTTAACATAAGAGTTCTCTTTTCTGTTTTAAATGAGAATATAAAAAGGTCGTGTTTATCTAGACTTCCATCATCACTAATCACTAAAATTATCTTATGGAAACAAGAATAAGTAAAAGTTTTAAATCTTTTTTTAGAAGTCTGTACCCACACTTTGATAAAGATGAAATAGAAAATTCTGAGGAATATTTTTTATTTATATTAAAAAATTATCCTGATAAATCTGAAATCAAACAACTAAAAGCTTTCTTTTACATATTTTCTTTGGGGATAAGAAAAATATTTTTAAAAGATAAAAATATCCCTAATTTTATGAACAAACTGCAAAGCTCTAATGTTGAAATTTTTAGGAAGCTTGGATTCAGTATGACAGCACTTTTTGGTCTAAGTACAGTAAGGTCACTCAGTGGAGACGGATCAGTATATAAATATCTCGACTATCCAATCTACAAAAATTCAAAGATAGAAAAAAGAGAAAACTTAATACCAAAAAGTATAGAGGTTGCTGTCATCGGTAGCGGTGCAGGTGGAGGTATCGCTGCTAATTTATTGAATGAAAAATATGAGGTAGGCATATTTGATAAAGGCAACTTTCCAAATGGAGTGACTAATAATGAAACTTTCGGTTATCACAACTTTTATGAGACTAATGCAATTCAGCAAACTAGAGGATACAAAGTTCAACTTCTAGCCGGAATGGGAATTGGTGGAGGTACAAGTATTAACTGGACAACCTCTCTTAGGACCCCGGACAATATATTAAGTGAATGGGATTCTCTTACTAAACAAAATAATTACTTTAATTCTGATCAGTTCAAAAAAAGTCTTGATTATGTATCTGAAAAATTAAATGTAGACGTAGCCAATAATAAAATACCTCAAAAAGAAATTAAATTAGCTCAAGGCTTAGAGCTTAATAATACGAGTTATAAAGTAATTCCAAGAAACACCAATGATCCCCAGTGTCTTGAATCTGGTTTTAGTACTTTTGGTCATTCTGACGGAAATATAAATTCATCATATAAATCTTGGCTTTCAAAAGATAAATTTAATGAAGACAGTATATATAGTAATACCCATATAAAAAGCCTATCTATATCTAAAGGTAGAGCAACACATATAAATATTGAGAATAATGGAAAATCTTTTTCTGTAGAAGTTAATAAAGTGGTACTAGCCTCAGGATCTCTAAACACTCCAAAAATTTTACTTAATAGTGGTTATAAAAATAAGCATCTTGGTCAGCATTTAAAGCTTCACCCTGTCTCAGGTGTTGCTGGAAAATTCTCTGAATTACAAAATCCATGGGCAGGGAGCATGCAAGGAATTTACTCAGATGACAATTTATTCATGAAAAATAACTATGGATATCTCCTTGAGGGCCTCCCCATGCATCCAAGTCTTTTCTTTCCTTTTTTTCCAAATAATAATGATAAATTTGAAGACTTTATTTCAAGCTACAACTATTGGTCAGGTTCAATTGTATTAACCTCAGATACAAGTTCTGGTTCAATTATTAATAAAAATCCACAACATCTGTGGAAATATAATTTGAATAATTTTGACCATGGAAATTTACTACATGGAATAGAAAGCCTTGTAATGGCAAACTATCTAGCTGGTGCGGAAGAAATTATGGTTGCTACTTCTCCTACTATGCATTGGAAAAAAGAATCTAGTGAAAATATTGAAAGCTTTATCGATAAAGTAAGAAAAGTCAGAAATGAGCCTTTTCGGATCCTCCTCGGTTCCGCACACCAAATGGGGACAGCTAGAATTCACCCGAATCCGTCGGAAGGTGTAGTTGATTTAAATGGTAAGGTTCATGGACTTGATAATGTATATATAACCGACTCTTCAACATTTCCAAGATGTTCTGGCGTTAATCCTATGATAACCATTCAAGCAATGAGTCATTTCTTAACGAGTAGCATTTAGTTTAAGGATAATTTTTTTCTGGAGCGAAATGCTTAAAAGCATTTTCACCTAAATCAATAAAAAGACCTTTAGATTCTACATGAATATTTTCTTCAGTTCTAATGACTGATTCGGTAGATATTTTTTTTCCATCAATATCTTTGACCCATGCAAATAGCTCATATTCCTGTTCAACAGGGACGGGTATAATATAATTTACTTCAAGATTTGCTGTGACGCACATTCTATTATGAATCACTGTTGCATAGCCCATTAAATCATCAAGGGCAGCTGATAAAATTCCACCATGTACTAGACCAGGGCCACCCGCAAAACGATCTTCAAATATATATTTTGCATACACAAAATTATTTTTTATGACTGGCTTCATTCTCATACTTTGTGGATTTTTACTGCCACTTACGAATGAGGAATCTGGATATATATCCTGTAGAAGCATACCGTCGTCCCAGCCTGTTTTTTCAGGTAGAGCTAAGGCATTGCCAGAAATGTATTTATATTCCATATCAATAAGTTAGTATCTTACTGATTTTTACTTAAATTTTGAAAAAAAATCAAAGAAGATGAATCAAATAGTGTTCTAAGAATACTATCCAGCTTCTTGAAGGAAGTCTTCTTGCTGAGTAATAGTTTCACTTGCAAAACTTGAGCCAACCAAAGAATTTTGAAGCAAAGTGGCTCTCCTAACTTGAAAAGAAATGTATGCGTAAACCCCAAAGAGAACGTCTAGTACTAGATGTAAAACAAATATAGGTACTGATAAAGTTTGGATAGATATAAAAAATGTTGATACAGCAAGGAGTCCAATTGTCAAAAATCCTTTACGTTGTTTGTTAACCATATGGTCATATTCAGGAGAGAAGGAAAAAATAGTTTTTTTAGAGTCCTTGATTTCAGGCACTAATACTGCCATTGATAACGATAGTAATAAACTTATTAATACAAATGTTGAACTCATTGCCCTGCCTCAACTTTCTGATTCAATACTACATAAAAATAATTTTATAATCTTTGCTTTAGAATTTATTTTCATTTCCCTGGAATAGCCTTTGAACGTTTGAACGATGCTGAAAAATAATAATAAAAATTATGAAGATAGTAGCAAGTTGTACTACTTGGTCATTTGTATCTGAGACTACAAAATAACCTGAAAGAACAATTGTGAATAAACTAGCCAATGCTGAAATTCTCAAAAGTTTTGCAATAGTTACAAAACTTACTAACAGAATTAGAAATATTATTAGTTTAAAGTTTTCTGTGTATTTTTCTGATGGTACAAGAATCAAATATCCTAGATAGGAACCCAGAAATGTTGCGACCCCCTTGCCTCCCTTGAACCTATAATAGATAGGAAAGCAATGTCCTAAAACACTTCCTAAGCCAAAAATAAAAGGATTTACAGACTCAACAAAATAAACACCGAGAGCTATGCAAGCAAATCCTTTTAACATATCTCCAGCCAATACTCCAGCCGCATATTTTTTACCAAGAACTCTTAGAGCATTTGATGATCCTGGGTTACCACTACCTTCATTTTTAATATCAATTCCTTTGTATTGACTTAATATCATTGCAAAATTGACTGATCCTAAAAGATAACTGATGACCAAAAAAATATAAACCATAATTTTATTGTACTTAATAATTTGATGAGTGTTTTAAAGAAACTAAACGATAAAATAAACAAAGAAGATGCTATTTGGATTAAATTATGTCACAAAATAACTGTCAATCAAAAATTAGATACGAAAGTGAGATTGATGCTCGAAGAAATAGAGGCTGGCTTGAAACTGAAAATAAGCAAAAATACAGTGTTTATGGATGTTCCAGCTGCAGTGGCTGGCATTTAGCTAGTATTAAATAAGATATGTACGAATATATTGCTGGTGTATTACAAGGAATTACAGAATTTCTTCCTGTATCTTCAAGTGGTCATTTAGTAATTCTCTCATCATTAAACAATACTTTAGATTTAGATACTTATGACATTGCCTTTTTACATATCGGAACTCTTTTTTCAATCCTTGTTTATTACAGAAAAAGAATCTTAGATATATTTTCTGATAAACAAACTTTTATAAACTCTTTTAAAGTAATTGGCGTAGCCTTGATACCAGCTGTAGTTGTAGGACTATTTTCACCATTGCAAGAAATTATTGATTCAAATAAAAATATCTTACAAATAACAGGTGCAGCTTATTTAATATTTTCAATGGCATTATTTTTTTCTATAAAATTTAAGAGCGGGCAGAATATATCATTTCAGCAAATCTCACTCAAACAGTCTTTTATTGTAGGTATCGCTCAAGCATTTGCACTTGTTCCTGGTGTATCAAGATCAGGAATAACTCTAATTACAGGAATGTATCTAGGAATTAAAAAGACAGAAGCAATATACTTTTCACTTCTACTTGGGATTCCCACTATATTTGGTGCTTGGCTTCTAACTTTTGTAGAGTCATCTTATACTTTGAATACAAATATGGTGACACCTGCTGTTGTAGCTTTTATTTCTGGACTTATAGAAATTAGACTACTTGTGAATATTACAGTTAACTCTAAAATTCAATATTTTGGGGTATATTGCCTTTTGCTATCTGTTCTCTGTTTTACTAATTAATTTTTAAATTAATTGGCTTTTTCTTTGGTGCAATTTTATCAATCTTATCTGAAAATTCTAAAATATCTTCAAAAATTTTATGTGAAGTAATATCTTGCAACCTACCCATTTCACAATAACTCGCTATTAACTTATCTAGTGGAATTTGACCTACTAAGGGTACTTCAAGCTTTTCTGAAAGAGTTGTTCCCCCTCCTTCTCCAAATGGATGAATAATTGAATCTTCAACTTTCATAAAGGACATGTTTTCAATTACACCAATAATACTGGAGTTAACTTTTTTAGACATAATGCCAGCTCTCTCAGCAACTAGTGTTGCATTTGATTGAGGTGTTGTAACAATTATTGTTTCGAAAAATGTAAGTAGCTGTGAGAGTGAAATAGAAACATCCCCTGTTCCTGGTGGCATATCTATCAGTAAAATATCGATATCTTCCCAGATCACCTCAAATAAGAATTGCTCGATAGCTTTATGTAACATTGGTCCTCTCCAAATTACAGCTTCATCTTGTTTTACAAAGTATTCCATTGAAATAACATTTAGATCATTGATTTTTGATGGAAATATTCTGTTGCTAAAAGGGATTGGTGGAAACTTTGCCCCTAAGATTTTAGGAATTGAATATCCCCATATATCTGCATCAACTATCCCAACCTTCTTTCCTTTTTTTGCATAAGCGAGAGCGAGAAGTGAAGTAACCGTAGACTTGCCAACCCCACCTTTACCAGACGAAATACCAATAACACGTTTACCATCATTGAAGGCATCTTTTATTTGATCCGGTGTTTTATCAGCGCCAATTTTTTTTAATACGTCATTCATTTCAACATCAGTGGGTTTTCTGAATTCAAATTTAACTGAGTTGCTAATTGATAATGCTGATTCTTGTAGAGCTGAACGAACCCATTCAATATCCGTAAAATCTAAAACCTCATAAGTGTTCTCTGAAATCTTTTTTAAACTATTTAATTCTTTTAAGCTCTTATTAAATCCTGGATAAATAATATCTTCAATACTCATACTCATATCTTATGTTCATTTAGTGATTAAATTAAAGATATGTTGAAAAGAAATTTTGTACTGTCCATTTTAGTTCTCATTATTACCGTCACATATTTGACTTACAGTAAACCAGCTGAAATAGAAACAGCTGATTACAATAATGATTTTGTTGATCTGTCAGTTATAAATAATATCGTCACTGTCTCTGAGAATTTGTCGAATGAATCATTAATTATTGTTAACCTTTGGGCAAGTTGGTGTATTCCATGTATTGAGGAAGTTGATGAACTTAAAAAAATCTCGCAAGATGATAAATTTTACGTGATTGGACTTTTAGTTGACGACTCTATCGAGAATGGTGAAGAATTTATTAATAAATATTCAATAGAGTATGTCAATGTGCTTTCAGAGGATGAAGTTGAATTTATTCTTACTAAATTTAAATGGACTGGAATTCCAACATCGTTAGTACTAAACCTTGATTATGAAATAATTAAGACTTTTAATGGACCTATTACATATCAGATGATTAATGAACTTTCCCAGTAAGTGTTATTTAAAGAATGTTTATAATTAAATATGGATGAAATACTTTTTTGGAGAATTTTTTTACTAGGAGGCATTCTTACTTTTCTTGGTGTTATGGGACTTTTTACACTTAAATTACTCGCTGCATCAACTGGAAGAAAAAGAATAATTGATTTCTTTATAAGGTAATTGGTAGCGGGGGTAGGATTTGAACCTACGACCTCTGGGTTATGAGCCCAGCGAGCTACCAGACTGCTCCACCCCGCGCTGAATAATCAATAGTAATTAGAATTAGTCTAAACTCAAGTTTTATTTGTTTAATTCTTCAATCGCTAAAGCAACATATTCTTCAGCTAACTCAATTAGCTCTTGGTAGCGACCTAAGTCACCAGAAATCAATTCATCTTGTGCTTGATTGAAAGCAATATTTGCTTTCTCAAGTAGTTCAACAGCGCCTAGACCATCCTGGCTGTCTCTATCTGCCACATCACTAAAAGTTGTTCCATCAAATATTCCTTGAAGAGCTTCACCTAGGGACTCCTCCATTATTATTTTGTCTTGAAAAATAACTACGACAAATTTAAATTCAGGCAGTGGATTTTGTTCTCCTTGTAGGTAAATAGGCTGATAATATAAAACAGATTGATTTATTGGAACTACAAAAAGATTACCCCGAATAACGCTAGATCCTTGTTGGTCAAGCAAAGTGAAAATCTGTGAAATATCTGGATCTTGATTAATTCTAGTTGATACCTGAGAAGGTCCATCAACAAACTCACCTTTAGGCAGTCTGTAATCAATTAACTGTCCGTAATTCTCCGGATCAGCATCAGCAACTAAGAAAGACTGCATGTTAGGTCTGTTCTCAGGGTTAAATGGCTGAAAGATTAAATAGCTTAAATCTTCCTCTTCGGGGAGAGTCATTAAAAGATAGTAAGGTAGCATTGGCTTATATCCAAGCTCGGTAAATTCACCACGGAGTGTAGCTACTCTAGGAGTTGTAGAGGAATCAGTCGGAATTTCCCAGGGATCTTCATCTGCATAGAAAACACGAGGATCTGTCATATGATAATCTTTATACATATCAGATTGGATTGTAAATAAATCTTCGGGGTATCTTATATGATCTAAAAGACTAGAGGACATTTCTGATTTATCAGAAAATAGAGTAGGAAATATCTTCGCGTAAGTTTGTATCAATGGATCTGTTTCATCAAAAACATAAAAATTCATTGTACCATCGTAAGCATTCACAACTGCTTTTACTGAATTCCTAATATAATTAAAACTCATAGGAAGTCCAGATCTCTCATTAATTCTTCTTGTATCTGCTGGTTGAGCATATGGATACTTGTCACTTACTGTATACATGTCAATAATCCAAAAGAGGTCTCCTTCAATAAGTGCTAAATATGGGTCATTGTCTGTGTATAAAAAAGGCGCAGCTTTTTTAACTCGGCTTGTTATATTTCTTTCCATGATTATTTTGGAGTCATCACTTAGCTGGTTTGAAATCATAAGATTTAACTCGCTGTACCTAAGAGAGAAACCAAGCCTTTGAAAAAATGATCCAATTCCTACCCCTCCTTTACCTGAATAGTTTGTGTATGCAACAGATTGCCCTTCAGTTGATAGTGGGTAGTCAACTTCTTCCTGAAGTGAGTTAACAACAACATATTCTTGGGACTCAGCTGATTCGCCGAAATAGATTCTTGGCTGAGATACTTCAAGTTCAGGTGCGGTAGTTGTGGCAGGAACACCTTTTACATAAAAATCTGGCTGACCCTGACTTGCTACATTGTTTGCTGGGCTAAATACGACCCCATAACCATGTGTATATTGCAATCTTTGGTTGACCCAACCCTGTGCCGGTAAGTTTGTTTGGTCTAGCTCTCTTGCTGAGACCATTACCTGGGTCAACTTTCCATCAATAGTGTAGCGATCTACATCTACCTCATCGAGAGCATAGTAAGCTCTAATTTCCTGTAGCTGGCTGTAAGTCTCTGCTAAAACCGTTGGGTCCCACAATCTGATATTGTTTACTGTTTGTGAATTCTGGGTAATGTCTTCATCAGATAATGAAGGTGAAGCTTCAAATGGTCTTTCTTCAATTGCATCAAGTCCATAAGCTAATCTGGTGTAATCAATATGCTCTTCTACATAAGGAAGTTCTTTATTTAGCTCATCAGGTAGGACTCTAAATCTCTGAATAGCACTTGGAACTATTCCTCCAACAACAATTGAAACTGCTAACCAGAGTCCCAAAGCAGTTGCAGGAAGTAACCAACCTCTTCTGCGAATATTTACTAATAGAAGTCCAGCACCAAATAAAGAAATCAGAATGAGTAACTGAAGCGCAGGCAGATGAGCTGTTACGTCAGTGTAGCTTGCACCAAAAACTTTACCTCTTGGAGAATAAAGTAGTTCCATTGCATCTAAACGGTAAGCAACTGCTTTTAATATAGCCACAAAAGCTAAAAGGACAGATAAATGAGCTTTTCCACCACTACTGACTTCAGGTAGTTTTTGTGGTCGTAACTGCATTGCACCTGTTGCAATAAAATAAAGAATTACAGCTATTGAAGTTAAAGTAATTAATTGGAAACCCCAAGAGACAAATAATCTATACAGTGGTAGGCCGAAAATATAACTTGATATATCGTTATTGAAAACTGGATCAATAACATTAAAACTTTCTTGATTCATGAATAAAAGTACTTGCTCCCAAAGAGTTGAAGAGCCTGCACCAAGAAATAAGGATAAGCCTAGAGCCCCAGTAAGTCTAAATCTTGCAAATCTCTCACTGACCCAACTTCTAAATCTTGCTAAGGGGTCTTGCGTATCAAAAGCCTCGAATATATCTATGACTGGTGTTGCACGCGTAGCTAATCTAAGATTTATAAATATAAAAATAAAAGCAATTGTTGTTGTTGCGGCAACGAGGCCAAGACGCGTTAAAAGTATTTTTACCCATACATCATTAAGATTTACAGAATCAAACCATAAATAATTAGTGAAAAATGTTGCGACGCCTCTGGCAACAGAAAATCCAATTATTCCAATGAAAACAATAAAAGATAGTCCTCTTCTTTCAGAGCCTGCATTATTTACATTTCCTATGTTTACCATTTAGATATATTGTATTTGTATCCTGCGTTTAACGTGAACTATACTCAGAAATTACTTCAAGGGCATTTTCAAAA
>CAXHFF010000020.1:0-10569 GCA_964016255.1 uncultured Acidimicrobiaceae bacterium | reverse complement strand
ATGAAAGAGGGACAGCTGGGTATTTCATTTGATGGTGATGCTGATAGATTAATTATGATCGATGAAAACAAAGAGGTTGCAAATGGCGACGTGATTATTGCTTTATTAGCTAACTATCTTTCAGAAATTAAAAAACTAGACAAAAAGAGTGTAGTAAGCACTGTCATGTCCAATTATGGATTTAAATTAGCTATGAAAAACAATAATTTTAATTTAATTGAAACCCCAGTTGGAGACAAATATGTTGCTGAAGCAATGAAGAAGCATAAAGTTGTTCTTGGTGGAGAGCAATCAGGTCATATTATTTTTTCTGAATACTTACCTGTAGGGGATGGACTAGTTACTTTCTTGCTTGTATTGAAAGCATTAAATTATTTCGATACAACACTTGCTGATTTCAGAAAACAAAACATTCAGGAATATCCACAAAAATTAATAAACATACAGTTAGAAAATACACTAAACGATGAAGAGCTTGAATTTATTAATCAGACTGCATTCGAGCTATCAAATAAGAAAAACCTGGATGGAAGATACCTAATAAGAAATTCAGGCACGGAACCGTTATTAAGAGTTCTAGTTGAGGCAAAAAATAGTGAAGAAATGGAAAGCTTTCTAGATGAACTTCTTATTAAAATTAATGCCTACCTGAATTAAATTTTTTTCGTTATAATTAAATTAACGAGCAAATATAGCGCCAGACCTTGAAAAAGGTGACGAGGAAGTATGTTATCGAAAATTCGGCGGATGCATACTCGGCTCTACGGTCGACATAAATTGTTTAAAAACAAGAAGAAATTTTTGAACAGAAGCAATTTAACGTAGTCTAATTTCAACTTGCTCGTTGGAATGGAGAATATATGTGTGGAATTATTGGGTACTCAGGCCCTGAAGAGCCCCTTCCTATATTATTAGGTGGATTATCTCGATTAGAATATCGTGGCTACGACTCAGCCGGTATTGCAATTACAGATGGAGATAATATAACTATTGAAAAAAAAGAGGGTAAATTACAAGTACTAAAAGATCATCTTCTTGATGCCAAAATCAAAGGAAATATTGGGATTGGTCATACAAGATGGGCAACACACGGTGTACCGAGTGATGAAAATGCTCATCCACACTATGACAATAATCAAGACTTTGCAATAATTCATAATGGCATTATCGAAAATTATGCAGAAATAAAAGAAGAATTACAAAAAGAAGACTATCAATTTGAATCTGAAACCGACACAGAGGTTGTCGCAGTAGAATTGAGTAGGCAGTGGACTGGTAATCTTTTAGAAACGGTCTGCAAAGTAGCCAAAGAACTAGATGGCACTTATGCCCTCGTAGTGACCACCACTAAGCAATCCAACACAATTGTTGCTGGAAGAATGATGAGTCCATTAGTGCTCGGTGTTGGGGATGGAGAGGTATTTCTTGCATCTGACTCAGCCGCAATACTTGAACATACCAATAAGATGATATTCCTAGAAAATGGAGATTTTGTTGAGATTAAAGATGGTAGCTATCAATTATTTGACATCAATATGAATAAAGTAACAAGAGATATCCAAGAAATTGATTGGGAGGTTTCTGAAGCAGAAAAGTCAGGTCATGATCACTACATGTACAAAGAGATCTTAGAACAATCAGAAGTTATTGAAAGGACTATAACTGGTCGACTAGAAGTAGGTTCTGAGGAAATACCAATAGACTTAAAAAAGGCAAAACAATTTGAAAAAATATGGATTGTTGCATGCGGGACAGCTTATCATGCTGGTTTATTCGGTAAGGACTTATTTGAAAAAGTATTAGGTGTACCAGTAAGCGTTGAGCTTGCATCTGAGTTTCGGTATCGTGAGCCGATAGTTGGTGAAAATGATTTGGGTATTGTTATTTCTCAATCGGGAGAAACAATGGATACTATTGCAGCAACAGAACTCCTAAAAGAAAATAATTCACATGTTTTAGCTCTAGTGAATGTTGTCGGTAGCTCTCTAGCCAGAATGGCTGATAGTGTGTTATATCTTCATGTGGGACCTGAAATTGGTGTCGCCTCAACCAAAGCATATCTAGGAATGCTTGTTGGGCAACTTCTTTTAGCTAAGCATTGGGATGAATCCAACAAACTGGAAACAACTTTTGACGAGATTAAACAGCTACCTTCATTAATAAAAGAAACATTAAAATGTGAGGCTCAAATTAAGGAAATTTCAAAATCAATTAATGAGAAAAAAGATATTTACTTTATTGGCAGGGGATTGGATTATGCATTAGCAGCTGAAGGTGCATTAAAATTAAAAGAGATATCATATTTGCACGCAGAAGCTTTAGCGGCAGGTGAGCTTAAGCACGGCACTTTGGCTTTGATACAAGATGGGACTCCAGTAATTGTTACTGCCAGTCAACATCATCTTCTTGATAAGACAACAAGTAATGTGCAGGAAGTCAAAGCAAGAGGAGCATATGTAATTGCAATAGGAGACAACTCATCAAAGAAATTGCAAGATATTTCTAATGATTATGTGACCCTTCCAGAAGCAAGTGAAATGTTATCAACAATTGTGTCAATTATCCCACTTCAATTTATCGCATATCATGTTGCAAATTTGAATGGTGAGTCCATTGACCAACCGCGTAACTTAGCTAAATCAGTAACAGTAGAATAATCTATGGATAGAGGATACATCTATGTCAATAAAAACAATATTCAACATAATATTGACTATTTGAACAACCTCACAGGTAGTGAACTTTGTATTGTTGTTAAGGCTAATGCATATGGTCACGGTATAGATTGGACTGTCAATACGGCTATAGAGTCAGGAGTAGTATGGTTTGCTGTCGCAGCAATAGACGAAGCCATTTTAGTTAGAAGCATTTCAGACAATATTAGAATTCTCCTACTTTCAGAACCATCTATGTCAGAATTAGAAAAATTAGCCACTTATAACATTGACACCACTGTATACAACGAATCCTTTATCGAGGCTTTAGGTGAATCACAGCACTCATTTAAAGTACACCTTAAAATTGATACTGGCATGCATAGAGTTGGGTGCAGCCCTGATGAATTTGAACTATTATATAAAAAAATTTCATCTTTCAAAAATCTAGCTCTTGAAGGTATCTGTACACATTTCCCTGTTGCAGATACGGATGAGATACAAACAAATCATTCCATCAAGATGTTTAAGGATACAATTTCAAATATTGATATTAAAAACCTTTTAATACATGCTGATAATTCAGCATCTACCACTTACAATAATGAAAAGATTTTTAACATGACAAGGGTAGGATTAGCTGCTTATGGGTACAGTTTATCTCCTGTCAGTGTTGCTAGTAAATTAAAACCGGTAATGGAAATCAAAACTCGAATATCAAATATACAAATTAGAAAAAAAGGTGAATCTGTTTCATACGGTAAGGCACATATTCTACAAAAAGATTCCCTTATCGCTACAGCTCCGATTGGATATGGAGATGGGTATCCTTGGAACTCTTTTCCGGATGGGAAAGTAATAGTCAATAACAGGTTTTGTAGGTTGATAGGCAGGGTCACAATGGATCAAATTCTATTTGACGTAACAGGAATGGAAGTAGAAATTAACGATGAGGTCACTATTTTAGGAGCATCGCTTGATAGCAATATTGAGATTTCAATTAAAGATATTGCAGAATGGAATAACACCATCGAGTGGGAAATACTTACCAATATTAAAGACAATCGATTAAATCGAGTTGAAATTGAGAACTAAAGAGTTAAAACAAGGGGATTTAAAAAAATTTGCTGAACAGTTTATTTTAGACTTAGCGGTCCCCTCAGTACTTGGACTAAAAGGAAATTTGGGTGTAGGTAAAACGACTCTTGTAAAGAGCTTTATTCGAGCATTGGGAGTAGAGGAAAAAGTTACGTCACCAACCTTCAATATTGTTAGAACCTATAAAAAAGAGGAATTGACTATTTATCATGTAGACCTTTATAGATTATCTTCCATACATGAATTTTATGATTTAGACCTTCCGTTAAATGAAGAGGATACGTTATTTTTTATTGAGTGGTCTGACATGATTCCAGAATCAAAATCTAAAGAGTGGAGATTTTTAGATATTGAGATTGTTGATGAAATAACAAGGAAAGTAAGATATTAAATATGTATAAATTATCTATTTCTACATCAGGCTCTTTTATTTCAACTTGTCTACATGAAGAAAAGTTAATTGGAAGTTTGATATTTAAATCTAATCAAGGATCAACAAACTTACTATTAAATGAAATAGATGAGTTGTTATTTAAATCAAATGTTGATAAAAAAAATCTTGGAGCCATATATTTGGACACAGGACCGGGTTACTACACAGGACTTAGAATAGGCTACTCGGTAGCTCAGGGGATAGGAGGAACTCTAGGGATTCCAATAGTCCCAGTAAATGGACTTGATTCACTTGCATTTGCTGCACATACCAGCCACAGAAAGGTCTGCACATTAATAGATATCAAAAGGAATGAATTTGCATTCTGCACTTATAAGCCTGTTCCTGGAGGAGTTGTTAGGGAAACTGAACCGGAAGTTGTGAATTCCAAAAGTCTCAAAGCAAAGTTTGCAGATGATACTGAGAAAAAACTTTTAGTTGGCAATTGGGACTTAATTGGTGAAGATGATTTACCGAATGACAGTAATACAAAATTAGCTGACCCTAAAATAGTAACTGCTGAGACCATATACTCAGTAGGAGAGAGACTTTTTCAAAATAGTAAGTTTCCAAATTTCAATGAAATACCTATCAATTATATGCGTGAACCTGATATTTCCCTTTCGCAGACCTCACTTGAAAAAAAGGTAGAATTTAATGATTGAGATGATATCAAAATGTGATGAGAAAGTCGCTAAACAACTTGAAGAAATAGAAAATGATATATTTACAACCGCTTGGCCTAGTGAAACTATAAATCAAAAAATTAATAGTAAAGAATTTAAATATTGGACTTTCAAAGAAGATGAAAAAATAGTTGCTTATTTAGGCATTCAATTCATTAATGACTTTATAGAGATACTGGGTATAGGTGTAATTGAAGAATTTAGAAATAGAGGAATTGCTAAGCAACTGATGAACGAGCTCATAGATTATTTTGATAAGTACACTTATTTAAAAATTTTATTAGAAGTACGGGAATCCAACAGTACAGCAAAAAACTTATATACAAACTTGGGGTTCACTAAGATTTCTAAAAGAAAAAATTACTATAAAAATGAGGACGCTGATATCTACTTAAAGGAAAAAATTCATGCTTAACGATAAAGTCATTTTAGGTTTTGAAACTAGTTGTGATGAGACAGCTATTGCCATTATGAAAGATAATAAATTATTAGTAAATAAAATTTCTTCTCAAGTTGATATTCACGAAAAATTTGGGGGAGTCGTTCCGGAAGTTGCATCTCGAGCTCATTCAGAGATGATACGTAATTTATTTCACACATCACTGAACGAAGCACATCTAGAACTCTCAGATATTGATATTGTTGCTTCTACAGATGGTCCGGGACTGGTGGGTAGTCTTGTTGTAGGATATAATTTTGCAAAATCCGTTGCTTGGTCACTGGATAAGCCATTCCTGCCTATAGATCATATGGTAGGACACTTAAGTGCACCATTGATTGAACATCCTCAACTAGATCCACCTTTTCTTTCTTTATTAGTTTCAGGTGGCCACACGCAGATAGTTTTAGTTGAAAAATGGGGTAACTATGAACTCCTAGGCAGCACTATAGATGATGCAGCTGGAGAAGCTTTTGATAAGCTTTCAAGATATTGTGGATTTGGTTTTCCAGGAGGACCCGCAATTCAAAGAATAAGCGAGGGTGGAGATGAATCCAAAATTCCTCTTCCTAGACCTAGGCCCAAAGGAAAATTTGATTACTCTTTTTCAGGGCTTAAAACTGCAGCAATTTATTATCTGCAAGACTTAAAGCTAGAAGATGAAGTTTCAAGGAAAGATTTTGCTGCCTCGTATCAAGAGGCAATAGTCGATTCATTAATGGGAGTATTTATAAAAGCTGTAAAGGAAACAAACGTGCCAACAATATCTGGTGGCGGCGGAGTAATGGCAAATAAAAGATTAAGAGATAAATTATCTACTTTTGCTGAAAAAGAAAGTAAAAATATTTATATTCCATCACCGGCACTATCAACCGATAATGCAGCAATGATATGTAGTGCTGCACAAATGAATTTAACAACAGAAGACCTTAACATCAATGATGTAAGGCTTTCTTCGATAATTAATTGATAATTAAAATACATTTATAAACGCAACCGTATTAAATTTTCTTATGTACAAAAAAATATTTAGGAGGTAATGTAAATGAATCTTCAACCTTTAGGAGACAGAGTTGTAGTTAAAGCTATGTCTGAAGATGAAATGAAAACAGCATCAGGAATTTACATTCCTGACACAGCTAAAGAAAAACCACAAGAAGGTGAAGTTGTAGCTGTTGGGCCAGGTGAGCCTAATGATGCTGGAGAAAAAGTAAAGCCAGATGTTGAGACAGGAGACAAAGTTGTCTATTCAAAATATGGCGGAACAGAAATCAAAGTTGACGGACAAGAATACTTAATCTTATCAAGTAGAGATATTCTTGCAAAAATTACTAAGTAATAGGAGATATAAAAAATGGCAAAAAAAACATTAGTTTTTAATGAGGCAGCTAGAAAAGGTCTTGAAGCTGGCGTTAACAAATTAGCTGACGTAGTAAAAGTAACATTAGGGCCAAAAGGTAGAAACGTTGTTCTAGAAAAAAAATGGGGAGCACCGACTATAACCAATGATGGTGTAACCATAGCAAAAGAAGTAGATCTTGAAGATCCATATGAAAATATGGGTGCTCAGTTAGCAAAAGAGGTAGCTTCAAAAACAAATGATGTTGCTGGAGATGGTACTACAACTGCTACAGTTTTAGCGCAATCAATGGTTAATGAGGGAATGAAGACAGTATCTGCTGGAGTTAATCCAATTGAAGTAAAAAGAGGAATGTTGCAAGCGTCAGAAGCTGTAACTGATTTCATAGCTGGATTCGCAAAAACAATTGGTGGAAAAGATGAGATTGCACAAGTTGCTTCTATCTCTGCTGCTGATACTGAAATTGGTGAAACTATTGCTGAAGCAATGGAAAAAGTCGGAAAAGATGGAGTAATCACTGTAGAAGAAGGTCAAACTTTTGGAATGGAGCTTGATTTCACAGATGGTATGCAGTTCGACAAAGGATTTATATCACCATATTTTGTAACAGATGCAGATAGACAAGAAGCAATTCTTGAAAATCCATATATTCTAATTGTTAACTCAAAAATTACCGCAGTAAATGATTTACTGCCAATTTTAGAAAAAGTAATGAATTCTGGTAAGCCATTATTAATTTTGGCTGAAGATATCGAAGGTGAAGCACTAGCTACATTGGTTGTAAACAAAATTCGTGGAACGTTTACATCAGTAGCTGTTAAAGCTCCAGGTTTTGGTGAGAGAAGAAAAGCAATGTTGCAAGACATCGCAATTCTTACTGGTGGCGAATTAGTCTCAGAAGAACTTGGACTTAAGACTGAAAATACAACTGTTGAGATGCTAGGTGAAGCTGCACGTGTTGTTGTTAAGAAAGATACAACAACCATTGTTGACGGAAGTGGCAATAAAGCTGATGTTGAAGGAAGAGTTAAGCAAATTCAGTCAGAGATAGACGAATCAGATTCTGATTGGGATAAAGAAAAACTTCAGGAACGTCTAGCAAAACTTTCTGGTGGTGTTGCACAAGTTAAAGTTGGAGCAGCAACAGAAGTTGAATTGAAAGAAAAGAAAATGAGAATTGAAGATGCTTTAGCCGCTACACGAGCAGCTGTTGAAGAAGGAATTGTTGCTGGTGGAGGAGTTACTTTAATAAGAGCTCAAAGCTCTATCGATAAGATTTCTGGAGGCTCAGAAGCTGAAGTAATCGGAAGAAATATTGTTAAAAAAGCTCTAGAAGCACCTTTACGTCAGATTGCAGTAAATGCAGGATATGAAGGTGGAGTTATGGTTGAAAAAGTTAAGACTGCAAAAGGAAATGAAGGACTTAACGCAGCCGACGGTGAAATGACTGATCTAGTAAAAGCTGGGGTTATAGATCCTGCAAAAGTTACTAGGTCCACTGTTCAAAATGCTTCTTCTATAGCTTCTTTAGTTCTAACTACCGAAGCATTAATTGCAGAAGAGCCAGAACCAGAAGCACCAATGCCTCCAGGAGGTATGGGCGGCATGGAAGGAATGATGTAGTCACATCAAAAATTTAAAAAAAGAGCGGATTTAGGTCCGCTCTTTTTTATAGTAAGCTGAAAATATGATAGGAATCCGAGGAGCAATAGCTGAAGTATCAGATACTTCAGAAGACATTATCGAATCAACTAAAAAATTATTTACTGAAATTCTTAAAATAAATAATTTAGAAATAGATAAAATCATTTCTGTTTTATTTACAGTTACTCATGATTTAACTGAAGCATTCCCTGCAAAAGCTATCAGAGAACTTGGATTCGCGTCTATCCCAGCAATAGATACACTGGCTCCTAATATTAAAAATGATTTAAAAGGCTGTATAAGGATAATGGTCAACTATTCCGAAAAAATAGATGTTAAACATGTATATCTAGACGAAGCCAAAAGTCTTCGTCCGGATAGATAAAATAATTGGCAAAATAAATAAAGGTGGTATGATAATCACAATGAAATTAAACAATACTTTTTTTTACTTTAGTGAGCACATATAAGCTGCCCTAAAGTTGTGTTGTAATAAATCGGGCAAAGGCCCGATTTTTTTATTTAGGAGAACAAATGATAATCGTAATGAAACAAGCAGCTTCAGAGGAAGATGTTGAAAAGGTTAAGAGTAAAGCCATTGAACAAGGTCATGAACCTTTAACTATCTATGGTGTTGAGAGAACTGTCGTTGCTGTAAGCGGGACAGTTATTGAGGACAATAGGGCCATCATGAGACTCTTAGATAATGTCCATGAAGTGGTTCCAATAGGTAGGCCTTATAAATTAGCCAGCCGTAGTTATAAAGAAGAAAATACTCAAATTAAAGTTAAGGACTTAATTATTGGGGGAACGGAACTAGCACTTATAGCAGGACCTGATAGTGCTGAAACAAAAGAACAAACATTAGAAACTGCAGAGGCTGTAGTTTCTGCTGGAGGTAATGGGCTAAGAGGAGGAGCATTTAAGCCAAGAACATCACCCTATAGCTTTCAAGGGCTAGGTGAAGACGGTTTAAAAATGCTGAAAGAAGCTTCAGATATAAATAATCTTCCTTTATTTAGCGAAATAATGGATACTCAGCATTTATCAATGATGGAAAAATATGTTGACGTTTTACAAGTTGGAGCTAGAAATATGCAAAACTTTAAGTTGCTAGAAGCAGTCGGGGAATCTAAGCTTCCGGTTCTTCTTAAAAGAGGAATGAGTGCGACTTTAGAAGAACTTTTACTTGCGTCTGAATATATTTTGGCACGAGGTAATGAAAATGTAATGTTGTGCGAAAGAGGTATTAGAACTTACGAAACCGCAACAAGAAATACATTTGATGTTAACGCAATACCTTTTCTTAAAATGAACTCGCATCTTCCAGTGATTGCAGACCCAAGTCATGCGACAGGAGATAGAGAACTAGTTGAACCTGTGGCCTTAGCAGCTATTGCAGCAGGAGCTGATGGACTTCTTATTGAGATTCATCCAAGACCAGATGAAGCTCTTTGTGATGGCCCACAAGCTTTAGTTCCTAGTCAATTAAATGACTTGAGCAAAAAAGTTAGCTCTATAGCAAAAGTAATCGGAAGAACACTTAATTAGAGATGAAGTCAGCAAGAGTTTATGGGCTAGGTCTGATGGGGACAAATCTTGGGCTTAAATTACTTAGCAAAGGCGTCACAGTCTATGGGGAAGATGTTGATCAAGAATCACTTGATAGGGCTTCAAGTCTTGGCATTAATACAAATAATACATCAGAGGTCGTTGATTTGACTATTCTTGCAATGCCCATAAATAGTATCATATCAACTCTCAGTTCAGAAAAATTGATTGCTAACACTAAAGCAATAGTTGATATTGGAGGAACTAAAGAGAAGATTTGCGATTTAATGGATTCGTACAAGATCCCCTCAATTGGAGGCCATCCAATGTGTGGTATTTCGGATAATAGTTCATGGGAACCTGATCCAGAGATTTACAATGGGGCTACATTTTTATTGTGTGAAACCCAGTCAATGAATAGCACTTCAAGAGAGGTTGTTCTTGAGATGGTTCAATTATTAAATTCTAAGGAAGTCTGGATTGATAGAATTCACCATGATGAAATAATTTCAATTACAAGTCATCTCCCACATTTGATAAGCACAGCGTTAGTTGGAACTGCAAAAGATAACTATGAGATTAATGAAATTATGGGAATGGCGGCAGGTGGTTTTGATGGTGCGACAAGGCTTACTAGAACTAACCCTGAAATGATAAAGGATATGTATGATACTAATTCCGAAAATATAAATAAATTTATTAAA
>CAXHFF010000019.1:0-10578 GCA_964016255.1 uncultured Acidimicrobiaceae bacterium | reverse complement strand
CTATTGCAGCTTGGCAACCAGTTCCTGCTGCGGTTACTGCTTGTCTATATACTGAATCAGCCACATCTCCTGCTGCAAAAATTCCAGGTATTGATGTACTTGTATCTGTTGTAAAACCTGTTTTAATATATCCTTTTTCATCAAGTTCAAGCATTCCATCTAGAAATGAAACATTTGGCGTGTGTCCAATAGCCAAAAATACACCATCTATAGGCATATCTTCTTCGCTATTTTCTAAAACATTTCTAACCGTTACTGAAGAGACTTTTTTATCTCCTTTTATTTCAGTAATTTCTTTATTCCAAAGTACATCAATTTTTTCATGCTCCATCACACGATCTTGCATTATTTTACTTGCTCGGAAAGAATCTCTTCTGTGAACTACATAGACTTTTTTTGCAAATTTTGTTAAAAACAAAGCTTCTTCCATAGCTGAGTCACCACCACCTACGACCATAACTTCTAGTTCTTTAAAGAAAAAACCGTCACATGTTGCGCATGCTGATACACCATACCCTTGTAGTTCCTTTTCACCTTTAACTCCAAGCCATTTTGCTGAGGCACCAGTGCTAATAATTACGGTTTTAAATTGGTAGGTTTCTTTTGATGTTTTTAAAGAAAAGCCTCCATCAACTTTTTCAATAGTATCGACAGTTTCGGTTTTTATTTCTGTTCCAAATCGTTGAGCCTGTTTTTTAAAAACTTGCATCAACTCCGGACCCATAATTCCATCTTGAAATCCTGGATAGTTCTCTACATCTGTGGTCAACATAAGTTGTCCACCAGATTCTAAGCCCTCAAATAAAACAGGTTCTAAATTAGCTCTTCCACCATAAATTCCAGCTGTATATCCTGCCGGACCCGAACCGATTATTGCTATTTCATGCATTTTTCTTTTTCCTTCTGTAATTGTTTAATGATAAAACTAAAAAAACTATACCTAATGCAGATAAAGCAAATCCTGTTGGATTAACTCCGATAAGTACACCTAGTCCCTGCATTATTTTTAAAACACCCATAAACAAAAAAACAAGCGCTGTTAAAAGTAGAACAACTAAAAGTAAACCTAGACTGGCAAAACCTGTAAACCTTTTAACAGGCTTAACAATAAGATTTTTTATAGTTTTAATTAGACTTTCAAATGTTTCTATAAATTTATCTTCTTCCATAGTGTAATAATAAGCGATACAGGTTTATTCTTGTAAGACTTTATACCAACTCATTTTTCTCGGTACACATGATTACTAATTTATTCTTTTGAATACTGAAACCATTTTTTTTATATAAATTTAGTGCAGACTCATTTGTTTCCTGGGTGTTTAACCTCATCGTCAGGAATTTTTTTTTCTTACTGAAAGTAAGAACAGATTTAAGTAACTCATCCCCATAGCCCTGTTTTTGGTGGTTCTTACTAACCCCTATTCGCTGAAGGTAGGAAAGCTTTCTTGTTTCTCCTAAGATCGCATAGCCTATAATTTCATCTTTTTTCTTTTGGATGAATAGATAATTGTTTAAACAACTTTTTAATGTCTCATGAAATGAGTTAATTGAATTTCTCCAGTAAGGTTCAAATATTGCTTCATCTAAATCCAACAAGTTAGAGAAATCGCTTATTTCCAAGCTTTTTTGAGAGACATTGGTTGAATTTTCCACTGTGTTTTTTGAGAAATATTTCATGTTTTGATCGCATACATAAAGTTTTTTATATGGGAACCAACCCGCAGCCTCCCAAGAATTTACTTGGTTTTCTTTGATCATTGACGAATGAAAAGATATTTCGTTATATTTTGATATATTTGCTGCTTTTTTTAACAAGCTATGTCCGCCATATACTTTTTCAAAATAAACATATGGGCAACAATCATTCCACTTTCTTGTGTAATAGGAGCCACTAAGTGAATAATTTAATTTTTTTTCATTTGTTAAATACATAATTTAAAATCTTTTTGTCTTCTTTAAAAGTTAGTAATTCAAACGCCTCAGCATAGCTAACTAATGCTATCTCTAAAATTTCATCATCTGGTTCTTTTTGATACGCGTTAACTATTTTCATTTCATAAAACCATACTGTTTTATTAATGACCTCATCATTTAATCTAATTTCATATCTAGATTCAGCAATTGGCTTATCATCTAAAAGCTGAACCTTAAAACCTGTTTCTTCATAAACTTCACGAATCGCAGCTTCTGAGGGCTTTTCACCTTCTTCCAAGTGTCCTTTGGGGAAACCCCAGAAACTTTTATTAGAATTTTCATCGCCTCTTTTGTTTTTAACAATAAGAATTAATTTGTCATGTAAGACAATTCCACCTGCCGCAAAATCAACTTTAGAATTCATACTGTATAGTTTCCAATCTTCTTCTAAGCTATCAATATGGTACCAACAACACTATTAAAAGTTTTAAAGGAGAATACCTTTTTAGATGATGTAGCTACATTCTACAACAATGCAGGATTTCAACTTTATTTAGTCGGCGGAGCAGTAAGAGATGGAATCTTAGATATCCCAACTAAAGACTTCGACTTTACTACTGATGCCACAGCTGATGAATCACTAATGCTTTTTAAAAACAATGGGTACCAGACAACTGAAATTGGAAAAGCCTTTGGAACAATTGAAGCACTTTATGAAAATTTCTCTTTGCATGTTACAACGTTTAGAGAAGATTCTTATAAAGATACTTCTCGAAAACCAGAAATTTCAAGTTCTAATAATTTGGAAAATGATCTGAAAAGAAGAGATTTTACAATTAACGCCATTGCTTATGATCTTTTAGAAAATAAATTGATTGACCCCTACTCAGGATTAAAAGATTTATCTCAGGGAGTTATCACAACACCTGTTTCTGCAGATATTTCATTTTCAGATGACCCATTACGTATGCTGAGAGCATGTAGATTCGTTAGTTCTCATGGATTCAGTCCCGATTCAGATACCTTTGAGGCTATTAAAAAAAACATAGACAGAATAGAGATAGTTAGCAACGAAAGAATAAGAGATGAATTGAACAAATTATTAATAGGAGATAACCCATCTCTTGGAATTAGAGCATTTGTTGAAAGCGGCTTAAGCTTAAAAATAATGCCTGAACTAGACAAATTGAAAATTGAGGTTGACCCTAAACATCATCATAAAGATGTATACGAACACACTCTTATTGTCGTTGATAGAGTTTCACCAAATATTGTTTCAAGGTTAGCTGCTCTATTACATGATATTGGTAAACCTAACACCAAAGGAATAGACAACGGAAAAGTACATTTTAGACATCATGAAGTTGTCGGAGCTAGAATCTCTGAGCAAATTCTCAAAAGGTTAAAGTACAGTAAAAAAGAAATACAAGATATTTGTTTATTAGTTGAGAATCACCTGCGACCCCATACTTTTAAAATGGGATGGAGTGATTCAGCCGTAAGACGATATATAGTCGATTCTGGTGAAATGATAGATAAGTTAAATGACTTGGTTCGTGCTGACATAACTACAAAAAACAAAAATAAATTTGATGAAATCAATACGTATCTGGATGAAATGGAAGCTCGAATAGCTGAAGTTAAAGAAAAAGAAGAGCTCTCAAATTTAAGACCTCCAATTACTGGTGATGAAGTAATGGAAATATTTGACTTGCAGCCGGGACCCACTGTTGGAAAGATAATGAAAGCACTTTATGAACAGAGACTAAATGAGGGTGAAGTATCCAAAGAAGAAGCTATCAAACTAGCGAAAGAGACTTTTAAGAAATTATAATTGTATAAATATGCATAATAATGTATATTTATACAATGGCAAAGTCAACTTTACAAAGACAAAAAATAATAGCCGATCTCATTGAGAGTGGGAATATTTCGTCTCAAAATCAATTAAAGGGACTATTAAAGAAAAATAATCTTTTGATAACACAGGCAACACTATCTAGAGATTTAAATGAATTGGGAGCTATTAAAAAAAGAAAAAAAGATGGTCTATTAACTTACGTTTTACCAAAAGACCAAGATAACAATGCCCACAAAAAGATTGCTATAAAAGCCTTAAATGACTTTGTTTTAGACGTAGAGTCGGTCTTAAATCAAGTTGTAGTCAAAACTACAACAGCAGCTGCCCAGGTAGTTGCTGAAGCTATCGATAACTTATTTTTAGATAATGTCATAGCTTCAATTGCTGGTGATAATGTTGTTTTAATAATTTCAAATAGTGAGGATAAAGCTAAATTAATTTCAAAAAATATTGAAGAAGTTCTTGGTTAAGAAGACTACTGCTACATAAAACTTTTCTAACAATGCTTATAAAATTTATCAATATAGCTTTTAAGACAAATAAAAACTCAAAATAAAAATTATATTTAAATAATCTCTACTACTAAAGTTATCTAGTCGAAAGACACAGACTAATAAGGAGAATATATGCCGAAGGGCAAAGTAAAATGGTTCAACCAAACCAAGGGCTATGGTTTCATAGCACCTGAAGATGGTGATAAAGATGTGTTTGTTCACATCACCGCAGTACGCAATGCTGGAATGAATAATCTTGAAGAAGATCAAGAGGTTGAATTTGAGATTGTAGAAAAAAATGGCAAAGCTTCAGCAGAAAATCTGAAGTAGAGTTCCAGTTAAACTGGTTTTTAAAAAGGAGCGCTTGTCGCTCCTTTTTTCTTTATAAATAGTATTGGTAAAATAACCTACTGGTACATTATCCTTATTGAAACTATGAATTTATCAACACAAGCTAGAGAAAGAATTGCGAAAACTATTCAAAACGGCGCAGTTTTACTCCACGGCAATAAAATTATTTACAGAAATAACGATGCTAATTATCAATTCCGTCAATTTTCAGATTTTCACTATTTAACTTATTGGCCAGAACCTGACGCGCATGCTGTTATTTTAGTTAAAGATTCTGTACCTGAACTTCACATGTTTGTATTAGATAAGAATGAGGAAATGGAAACATGGGATGGTAAAAGAATTGGCCAACAAGGTGCAATAGACCTATACGGTGCACATAAAGCTTATTCAAATACAGAATACAAAAACAAATTAGCCGACTTACTTAAAGGTCACACTGATATTTACTGTGATTATTCTTCAAGTGTTTTCCAGGAAATAGACCAGCAAGTTCTCAATTTTGCAGTTCCTTATGATCAAAGAGGAGGAAACTTTAGTAAAGCCAATCTACATTCAATTCAGCCCATACTCTCCGAATTAAGACTTATAAAGCAAGATGGTGAGTTAGAACTTATGCAGAAAGCATGTGACATAAGTATTGAAGGACATTTGGCTGCAATGAAATTTACAAAACCTGGAACATATGAATATCAAGTTGCCGCTGAAATGGAGAAGACTTTTTTTCATCTTGGGGCAGAAAGACTTGGATATAACTCAATTGTGGCAGGAGGAGATAACTCCTGTATTCTTCACTACGCTACGAATAGGGAAGAACTTGAAGACGGGAAACTCTTATTAATAGATGCTGCTGCTGAGTACGGAATGTACTCATCAGACATTACAAGAACATTTCCCATAAATGGTAGATATAACCCTGAACAAAAAGCAGTATATTCAGAGGTGTTAAAAGCTCAAAATTTAGGCATCGGAATGGTAACTACACAAAATACTATGCAAGATGTTCACAAGGCAACTATTGGATCCATTGCGGAGTCGCTAGTTAATTTAGAATTAGTGCCACAGGGAACAGAAGATACAATTTCAATGATGCACTATTTTCAATTTTTTATGCATGGCACAGGTCATTGGCTAGGTTTAGATGTTCATGATGCTGGTAGTAATGAATTTAATAATCAACCAAGGAAATTTGCTCCTGGAATGGTTACTACCATCGAACCTGGTATTTACATCAGACCATCAAAACCAGTCATCAAGTTTGCACTACTAGAGCGTGACCCTGAAAAGATTAAATTAAGAAGGAAAGAAATAGGCATGGAGGCTGCCACAAAACTAGAGCAAAAAGAACTGCAAGAAGCAAAAACAATTGAACATAAAATTCCAGAAAGCTTATTAGGCATCGGTGTCAGAATAGAAGATAATATTCTTTGTACCGATTCGGAACCTGTCAATCTAACTGAAGCATTGCCCAGAAGCATAGATGAAATAGAAAATATTTGTAGCTAATTATGGTCTCTCCAAAGTTTGTTTATGGTATTTATGAGTCACGTCTCCAAAGAGATTTGCTAACAAAAAAATTACCACAGCACATTGGTCTTATTCATGACGGACACAGAAGATATGCACGTAGAGAAAAATTATTGAGTTATGAGGTCTCATATAGAATTGGAATGGTACGTTTTAAGGAATGTGTTTCTTGGTGCGATGAGTTAGGAATTCCACACATCACAAGCTGGCTTTTATCAAAAGAAAACCTTTCAAGACCTAAAGAAGAACTTGAGCCATACTATAAGGTCGTAAATGAACTTTTTGAAGAATTAATAATTGATGACATTGTTGATAACTTCAAAATTCAGTTTATTGGTAGTTTCGATCAACTTCCTGAATACTTGCAACAAACTATTCAAAAACTTCAAGAAGTAAGAGGTGGTGGTGAAAAAACTCTGACAATTGCTCTTGGATATGGAGGTAGACAAGAAATAGTAGATGCAATAAAAAGTTTACTAAAAAACAACAAAGAAGAAAATATTGATAATCTAATTGAAAATATGACTGATGAAGACTTAAGGGAACATTTATACTCACCGGGAGTTCCAGATATTGACCTCGTTATAAGAACTAGTGGAGAAGCAAGGCTATCTGGTTTTTTATTATGGCAAAGTGCCTATTCAGAATTTATATTTCAAGATGTTTTCTGGCCAGAGTTTAGAAAAATCGACTTCTTACGTTGCTTAAGAGAATATGTACAACGTGATAGAAGATTTGGTAAATAGTTTACCTATCTTCCTTACAATCCAAACAAAGGTAAGATAAACAATTATGAATCTAGTTGAACTTATTAATGATTTGAACTTCAATATACTTTTCCCATTATTTATAGGTTTCAAGCTATTACTCGAAACCTATTTAAAACAGAGAAACATCCAATCAATGGAAAAAAATAAAGAGACTATTCCAGAACGTTTTATAGGTGTTGTAACAGAAGAAGAATATAAAAAATCTATAAATTACAATACAGAGAGAATACGATTTTCCATGTTTACAGCCACTATTTCTGTTGGAGTTCTTTTGTTGTTTACCACAGGCGGGTTGCTTAATTTTTTAACAAAAATTGTACAAGATATAACACAATCAAATGTTCTAGGAATTATTTTACTAGGGTTATTTATTGTTCTAATTGATGAAATAATAGGAATTCCTCTCGCAATATACTCAACATTCACTCTTGAGGAGAAATATGGATTTAATAAAACAACTGCAAAAACTTTCATACAAGACTTAATAAAGAACTTAATTATCTCTGTCATTTTTGCTTCAACCTTATATGCTGTTGTAATTTCAATAATTGAACGACTTGGAGATAACTGGTGGATTTATGCTTTTTTAGCGGTATTTTTATTTCAAGCAATAGTCTTTTATTTATATCCTGTTTTGATTCTTCCACTTTTTAATAAATTAGAGCCAATTACCGATGAGAAATTTAAAGAGCCTATAGAAAAACTTCTCAACAAAATTAACTTTAAAGCAAAGGGACTTTTTGTAATGGATGGAAGCTTAAGAAGCTCGCATGGAAACGCATTTTTTACTGGATTTGGAAACAACAAGAGAATAGTCTTTTACGACACGTTATTAGAAACGATTACTCCAAAAGAGATGGAGTCAATCCTTGGACATGAATTAGGTCACTATAAATTAGGCCACATTAGAAGAACGCTTGTCAGTTCTATTTTTTTTGGTTTTCTTGGTTTTTATATTCTAGGCCAGGTTTTTATGGCCGATCAATTCTTTTATGGACATGGATTAGATGAAGTAACTTTGTACTCAAAATTTTTATTATTCTATCTTGTTATTGGTTCGTATACTTTTTTTACTAAACCCTTTACATCTTACATTTCTAGACAAAGGGAATTTGCTGCCGATGATTTTTCAATTGAGTATACGGAAGTAGAAAGTATGATTTCAGGACTCCTTAAGTTAAGTAAAGACAATGCTTCAAACCTTACACCTGATCCTCTATATAGCTCTTACTATTATTCACATCCACCAATTGCAGAACGTGTAAAAAGCTTAGAGGGCAAGAAAAAGACTTAAGGAACACTAAGCACAAATAAAGCTTGAAGAGTAAGACCAACCGTGATTAATAAAAATATATACTGTGTTTTATCGCTTTGTTGGTGGCCGAAAAGTTTGATAGCTAAATCATGAGCTAATACAACACTGAGCATATGACCAGCTAAAGTTACAAATACCTGTATACCCCATAAAGCAACGGGTGTTAAAAAATAATTAATAGTTACTTCATCAATACCGAATAAGTTCCAACCGATTCCATAGGGGTCATTTAATCTATAAAGTATTGTCTGTGATTCATAAAGTAGAAGACTTAAGTAGTGAGTTACATGATAAGCAAAAGCAATTGGAAGCATTGTATGTCCAAATAAAAGCGAGATATTATTAAGGTCTTGTTTTTCTCCACTTACTTTTAATGCAAACCAACAAGCAAATCGATAGCTACCAATAATCACTATATTGATTCCAAAAAACGCAAATGTTGAAAAAGTAATATCTAAAGTTGAGGAACCAAATAAGTTATACCAAAAAGTTGTACCTCTTAATCCGTCATAAGTGACAGTTCCAATCATTAATAGTATGAAATATTCCATACCTTTAAAGTTTGAAAGATTAGCTATATTTTCAAGCATATTTTTATAAATCGGTTTTGAAAGAGTAAATCGTAGTTTTGCATACAGATGATGTAATAGATGAAGTGGGTCGACTTCAATTGAAGCTTTACTAAAAATTATCCTTGTACCTGTAGTTATCAACATCAATAAAATGAAGACTATTCCAATGTGAGTTGGATTACCTGGCTTCCTCCACACTAACTCAAACCAGGTGAGTCCCAAAAACAAAGCAGCAGCAAACCAGACTGTTGAGGGTTTCTTTTCAGAAGATGGAATTATTGACAGGGGATTAAATTTTGAATATATGTCACCAAAGACTAGACCAAGCACAGGAACCCCAATCCATAAAAACACCCAAATAATAAGTGGAGTTATAGACGTTTTAGCTTCTTCGTTACCAATCAACCCTGGAAGAATTAATAAAGACAATATAAAAACTCCAAACATTTTCCCCAACCAAGGTTGCCTCTGTTCTACAATTACTTCTTTTTGTACGAGTACAGACTTTTTCCAAGAAATTTTCAAGAAAACAAAGGTTAAGATAATCACCCAAGCGGAAACATTTAAGACAGTTTCGAAGGGAATAGGGAGGTCGCCAACACTACCAATACCATGATGAAATATTTCTAAGTTAAATACCATTTACTTCAGTTTATATAATGATAAAATAATAATGAACAGGAAAATAATATGTGTGTAGTTTGTAATGTAGTTGATAACCCGTATGCGGAGACTTTGTACGTTGTTTCCCAGACTAACAGTGGTGAATCGATGATGGTTCCTATTTATAATAACTGGTTTGAAATGCATACTATTCAAGTTTTAGAGTCTTTCCTAATTAATGCATCACTTTTAGGTATTATTTTTTAAGATTCAGCGTTTACAATTTTCACACTGATCTGTGCATTGACCAAACATCTCAACTCTGTGGTCTGAAATCTTAAATTTAAATTTTTCCTCAATCTTTTTTATTTCTAAATCTAAAAAGTTTTCAAATTCATCACTCAGCTCAACGTCAATAATTTCACCACAATCACTACAGAATAAGTGATGGTGATGAGTACGATCTTCTAAAATAAGTTCAATAACGGTTTGATTTTCTGGAGAGGTAAATTCATCTAAAATGTCAATTTTTTTTAAATCGTTTAACACTCTATAAAGAGTTGACTTTGCTACCTTATTTTTTAATACTTTTTGAAGTTCATCAAGGGTAATGGGCCCCTTGTTTTCTAGAAGTGCTTCTAAGACCAAAATTCTAGGATTAGTAATTGAAACATTATGATCTGATAATATTTGTTCTGAATTTTTTTCCATATTTAGAGTATAGTAAATAAACTTTAAAAAATAAATGAGAATTATTCTCATTTATACTTGACAAACTTATAAATGAGACTTAATCTCATTTATTGTAATTATTTAAGTAACAAAATATTAAGGAAAATTAATGAGAACTAGACCTATATATAAAATTGGTGCAATTGTATTGTCCATTGTTTTAATCTCTTGTGGTAGTGGGAGCACAACAGATGATGCAGATAAGATAAACGTTTTAGCTACTACTCCAATGCTTGGTGACTTTGTTAACCAAATAGGTGGTGAAAACATTAATTTAACTATTTTAATGCCGCCGGAAGCAGATCCACATACATATGATCCATCACCTCAAGATGCTACTAAAATCGCAGATGCAGACATTGTATTTTATGTTGGTCTCAAGTATGAACCTTCAGCATTAATTAAATTAGTAGAAAACACTTCAAACACTGATTCAGTT
>CAXHFF010000018.1:0-11095 GCA_964016255.1 uncultured Acidimicrobiaceae bacterium | reverse complement strand
AAAGATACTATTGTTAATTTTATGCCAAATAAAAACGGTAGGTTTTTAGTCTCTTGGGTTCCACCAGCAGAATTACAAAATCGTGTAATAATAAAAAATGGAGTTAAATATCCTGGTAATGAACATTGCGGTGCTTTTGGTTGTGACTCTTATGATATATCAGGAACAGTAGACAACAAAGGTTCTAAAGGTGCTTTGCATGGCCTTACTAAATTTAGTATGGAAAACGTACCAGCTAATATGTTTTTTTTAGAATATATATCAAGACCTCCAACGGCTGAGATATTTTTTGAAGATGTATTAATGGCTTTGCATTTTTATAGCATGCCAATACTAGCAGAGAATAACAAACCTAGGCTTTTATATTATTTAAAACGTAGAGGTTATAGAGCTTTTTCTATGAACAGACCAGATAAATTAAAACTGTCTGTAGCAGAAAGAGAAATAGGTGGAATACCTAACTCATCAGAAGATATTAAGCAAGCACATGCTGCTGCTATAGAGTCTTACATAGAAGATTATGTAGGACTTAAAGAAACTATGTATGGTGATATGTATTTTCAAGAAACATTAGAAGATTGGTCTAAGTTTAATATAAATAATAGAACTAAGCACGATGCTTCTATTAGTTCTGGCTTAGCAATAATGGCTTGTAATAAAAATAGATATACACCTACAAATGTAATTAAAAAAAATGTTGTTCCTTTGGGCTTCAAGAAGTTTGATAACCAAGGTAGTATTTCAAAAATAATAAAATAGATGATTTATACTAATTCTAGTAGCACTTTTCCAAGTCAGGTAGTACCAGACGCAGAGAAAAAGACTTATGAATATGGTTTAGCCGTAGCGAAAGCTGTGGAAGACGAATGGTTTAGAGGAGATAGAGGAACTGGAACTGGCGGTAGGTTTGGAACAAACTGGTCTAGATTTAACGACTTAAGACTTTACGCAAGAGGAGAACAAAGCGTTGCTAAATATAAAGATGAATTATCTATTAACGGTGATTTATCTTACCTTAATTTAGACTGGAAACCAGTAGCTGTATTATCTAAGTTTGTAGATATTGTAGTTAATGGTATGACAGACAGAGGTTATGAAATAAAATCATTTGCCACTGATCCATTTTCAATATCACAAAGAACAGATCATGCTACTGCTCTTTCTGAAGATGCTTTTGCTGCTGATATTATATCAAACGCAGAGCAAGCTTTTGGTATTGATTTAAAAAGAACTAACGTATCTGAAGAGCAATTACCAAAAAGCAAAGAAGAACTAGAATTACACATGCAACTTTCTTATAAACAAGCTATTGAAATAGCTGAAGAAGAAGCTATAAGTAATGTTTTAGATTATAATAAATACGATCAAATAAAGAAAAGATTAGCATATGATCTTGCTGTAATAGGTATATCAGCTGTTAAAACAGATTTTAATTTAGCCAATGGAGTTACTGTTAATTACGTAGATCCAGCTAGTTTGATTTATTCTTATACAGATGATCCTAATTTTGAAGACATATATTATGTAGGTGAAGTAAAAAGCTTATCTCTTGAAGAAATTAAAAAACAATTTCCTTATTTAAGTCAATCAGAATTAGAAGAAATACAAAAATATGCTGGTAATAATAACTATAGAAATAATTTTTATAATTATGATTACGACAAAAACTTAATACAAGTATTATATTTTGAATATAAAACTTATCAAAATCAAGTATTTAAAATAAAACAAACAGATCAAGGACTTGAAAAAGCTCTTGAAAAAGACGATACTTTTGATCCGCCTGAAACTGACAATTTTAATAAAGTGCATAGAGCTATAGAAGTTTTGTATAGCGGAGCTAAAATACTTGGTCATGAAAAAATGCTTAAATGGGAACTAGCTAAAAACATGACTAGGCCTTATAGCGATCAAACTAAAGTTGAAATGAATTATGCTATATCTGCTCCTCGCATGTATAAGGGTAGAATAGAATCAGTAGTAAGTAAATGTATTGGTTTTGCTGATATGATACAGCTAACTCATTTAAAATTACAACAAGTACTATCACGTATGGTACCTGATGGCGTATATGTTGATGTAGATGGTTTAGCAGAAGTTGATCTTGGTAATGGTACAAACTACAATCCAGCTGAAGCTTTAAATATGTATTTCCAAACTGGTAGTATTGTAGGTAGAAGCTTAACGCAAGATGGTGATCCTAATAGAGGTAAAGTTCCAATACAAGAATTGCAAACATCGTCAGGTATGGCTAAGATACAATCTTTAGTACAAACATACCAATATTATTTACAGATGATACGTGATGTAACGGGATTAAACGAAGCTAGAGACGGAAGCAAACCTGATAAAGATTCGTTAGTAGGTTTACAAAAATTAGCAGCTGCAGCATCAAACACAGCTACTAAACATATACTACAGTCTTTAATGTATTTAACTGTTAGAACAGCTGAGAATGTTAGTTTACGTATAGCTGATATGTTAGATTTTCCTCTTACTAAAAATGCTTTAATGAATAGCATTAGTACTTTTAATGTAGATACTTTAGAGCAAATAGAAAAACTAAATATGCATGAGTTTGGTATATTTTTAGAGTTAGAACCTGAAGAAGAAGATAAGGCAGGTTTAGAAAGAAACATACAAATTGCTTTACAAAATTCAGGTATTGATTTAGAAGATGCTATAGATATTAGACAAATATCTAATGTTAAATTAGCTAATCAAATGCTTAAAATAAAACGTAAGCAAAAAGAAGAAGCTACTAGAAAAGCTCAGCTTGAAAACATACAAGCCCAAGCACAAGCCAATGCTAAATCTGCTGAACAAGCAACATTAGCTGAATTACAAAAACAACAAGCTCTTACTGAAACTAAATTACAATTAGAGCAAGGTAAATCTCAATTTGAAATACAACGCATGCAAACAGAAGCTGAAATTAAAAAACAGCTTATGGCAGAGAAATTTCAGTATGATATGAGATTAGCTAAAATTGATGCAGAAGCACAAGTGCAAAAAGAAAAAGATATAGAAGATCGTAAAGACGAACGTGCTAGAATTATAGGTACGCAGCAATCAGAAATGATTTCACAACGTCAAAACGATGAACTACCTAAAAACTTTGAGTCATCAGGATTTGACTCACTAGGAGGACTTGGACTAGAACAGTTTGAGCCTCGTTGAAAATAAAATCCTTTAATTTTATATTATTATATTATGTCAGAAGAAATAAAACAAGAAGGAGATTTTAAAGTAAAAGTTCCTTCTAAGCCTAAAAGTTTAGGTAATAATACAAATGAACCTATTAAAGTTAATATGAAAGAACCTTTAGTAGAAGTAGAATCAAACGTTACAAAAGTTGTAATACCAAACGAAGAAAAAAAAGAAGATACTGATGCCGTTCAAACACAAGAGACAAATGATAGCAATGCTACTATCGAAGAGTCCAAAGACAGTAGCAACAGCGAAGAAGTGGTTGAAGAAATACGGGCCTCCGAAGAAAAAATAGAATCTCCTTTAACTGTTATTGAAAATACAGAAGAAGAAGAGGAAAAAGAAAAACAACCTGAAATAAATAAAGAAGTAGAACAAGCTACACAAGAGCAAAGAGTTTTACCTGAAAATATTGAAAAGCTAGTTTCTTTTATGGAAGAGACTGGAGGAACTGTAGAGGACTATGTTAGACTTAATGCAGATTATACCAATATTGATAACCAAGCTTTAATACGTGAGTATTACAAACAAACAAAACCACATTTAGATTCTGAAGACGTAAGTCTTTTATTAGAAGATTTTAATTATGATGAAGATATCGACGAACCAAAAGACATACGCAAAAGAAAAATTGCGTTTAAAGAGGAGGTTGCCAAGGCTAAGAGCTTTCTTGAACAACTTAAGGGGAAATACTACGACGAGATCAAGTTGAGACCGGGCGTAACCCAAGAGCAAAAGAAAGCAACAGAGTTTTTCAACCGATACAACGAAGAGCAGCAAGCTGTAAAAGAAAAGCACGTTGATTTTATTGACCGCACTAAAAAATTATTGAATAATGATTTCGAAGGTTTCGATTTTAAAGTTAGTGATAAAAAATTTAGATACGGTATTAAAAATCCAACACAGGTAGCAGAAAATCAATCTGATATTACAAACTTCATTAAGACGTTCTTAAATGAAAAAGGTGAAATAACAGATACTAAAGGTTACCACAAAGCTATATACGCAGCTCGTAATGCTGATACTATAGCACAGCATTTTTATGAGCAAGGCAAAGCCGATGCTGTAAAAGATGTTATGGCTAAATCTAAAAATATAAGCAATGAACCTAGGCAAAGTGCTTCAGGTGATGTTTATATTGGTGGGTTAAAAGTAAAAGCAATAAGCGGTGCTGATTCTTCAAAATTAAAAATCAAAACAAAAAATTTAACTAACTAAATAATAAATTATGGCTTTAACTCCACAATTTGGTAGTTTAATTCCGTCTTCAACTCAACAGTTGTTGGCGAGTAACTACCTACAATTTAACACAGGTGCTGGACAAGACTTTGCTCAGCAATATTTACCTGAGATTTACGAACAAGAAGTAGAGCGTTACGGTAATCGTACACTTTCTGGATTCTTGCGTATGGTTGGTGCAGAAATGCCTATGACCTCTGATCAAGTGATTTGGTCTGAGCAAAATCGTTTACATATATCTTACGATAATGTAACCGTTGGTGCTGATGGTGGTGGTGCAGGTGCAACAAACGTAATTACAATACCTAACACAGCTAGAAACGTTATGTCTATTAACGACACGATAGTTGTATTAGACCCTGCAACGGGTGCAGAAGTAAAAGCTTTAGTAACTGCTTCTACAACTGTAGCTGCTGGTGGTGCTCCTGGAAACGGTGGTACTATTAACGCCGCTCCATTTGTTGGTGGTGCTGGTCTTGTTGCTGCTGGTATTACAGCTGGTGCTGGTATCAAGATATTTGTATATGGTTCTGCATATGTAAAAGGTAGCAACTTAGGTGGTGCTTCTGCTGGAGTAGGTGCGCAAGCTGCTAATACAAGAGTATCTGTAACTCCTCAGTTAACTCAATTTTCTAACTCTCCAATAATTATTAGAGATCAATACACTATTAGTGGCTCTGATATGGCACAAATTGGTTGGGTTGAAGTTGCAACTGAAGATGGTACTTCTGGATATTTATGGTATTTAAAGGCTGAATCTGAAACTCGCTTGCGTTTTGAAGATTACCTAGAAATGGCATTAGTAGAAGGTGAGTATAACCAAGGCGCTACTACTACAACTGTAGCTACTTTAGCTGGTACTGAAGGTTTATTTGCTGCTATTCAATCTCGTGGTAACGTAGAAGTAGGATTTACTGCTGCTGCTGGAATCGATGAGTTTGATAACATTCTTAAAAACCTAGACACTCAAGGTGCTATTGAAGAAAACATGTTGTTCTTACAACGTCAGACTTCACTTGACTTTGATGATATGCTAGCTGCTATATCTGGTGGTGCTGCTGGAGGTACTGCATTTGGTCTTTTCGAAAACTCTGAAGAAATGGCATTGAACTTAGGATTCTCTGGATTCCGTAGAGGTTCTTACGATTTCTATAAGACTGATTGGAAATATCTAAATGACGCTTCTACTCGTGGTGCTATTAATGGTATTAACTCTATTGAAGGTGTATTAGTTCCTGCTGGAACAAGTACAGTATACGATCAAATCTTAGGATCTAACATTCGTCGTCCATTCTTGCACGTGCGATATAGAGCTTCACAAAGTGACGATCGTCGTATGAAGTCTTGGTTGACTGGTTCAGCTGGCGGTGCATTTACTTCAACTCTTGATGCAATGGAAGTAAACTTCCTATCTGAAAGATGTTTAGTAACTCAAGCTGCTAACAACTTTGTACTATTCAAAGGAATCTAATGATTCAATTTTAATAATAACCTCCGTCTTCGGGCGGGGGATATTATTTTTTTTAACTATTTAATTTTATTATATCATGGCTAAAGAAGCTAAAGCAGTAGAAACAACTGAGGTTGCACCTCAACAAACAGTTAAGACTAAACCTGAATGGGAAATTAAAGAACGTGTTTATTTTTTAAAAGGAAATAAATCACCTTTAACACTTAAAATACCAGGAAGACACACAAGAAAACATGCGTTATTATATTTTGATTCTGTAACAGGTAAACAAAGAGAAATAAGATACGCAACAAATCAAGACTCGCCTCTTGTAGACGAACAAAAAGGTGAGGCTACTTTAGGTCACATTATGTTTAAAGACGGTACTCTTATCGTTCCTAAACAAAAACAAAACCTACAAAAATTACTTTCATTATACCACCCTTTAAAAGGTAAATTATACGAAGAGTATAGTGCGGTAGAAGAAGCTGAAGACGAACTTGATGAATTAGAACTACAAATTGATGCACTTAACGCTGCTAAATCTATGGATATAGATCAAATAGAAGCTATCATGCGTGTTGAGGTTGGTTCTAAGGTATCTAAGATGAGTTCTAAAGAACTTAAACGCGACTTGTTATTGTTTGCTAAAAAGAATCCATCTTTATTTGTAGAACTTGCTAATGATGAAAACGTACAATTACGTAATATAGCAATTGTAGCTACAGAAAATGGAGTTATCAACCTATCACAAGATCAAAGAACATTTACTTGGGGTAGTAATGGAAGAAAACTAATGAACGTACCGTTTGATGAAAACCCATACTAAGCAATGGCTGCATGGTTTAAAACCGACGAAGGCGTAGAAGTTTATAAATCAATAGAGAAAAAACTTCTCTAACGTGTAATAATATATCAGGGCGTGTAATGCGCCCTGTATATAAATAAAAAATCAATGGCAATAAACGTAAATACTGTTTATACAACGGTGTTGTCTATTCTTAACAAAGAACAACGAGGCTATATAACACCAGAAGAGTTCAATAAGTTAGGCACACAGGTACAGTTAGAAATTTTTGAAAACTATTTTGAAGATCTTAACCAGCAATTACGAGTGCCACAAGCTGACAGCGAATACGCTAACAGACAAAAAAATATTGACAATTGTATATCTATATTTAAAACTATAGGTAATACTACCTATAACGGAGCTGGTGGTTATTTTTTACCACCATCTGATCTACACAGAATAGGTACAGTTATATATAAAGATGAGAAAGAATTACAACGCGTAGAGCGCAATGACTTCTTAAATATTAATCTTTCTCCACTTACAAAACCTACAACTCAATTTCCTGTTTATTTATACGAGCAAGTAGTTCAAGGAACTGGTGGTGCAAATACAGGTGAAACACATATATTTGTAAAGCCAACAACAATTGTTAACGCTGCAGACATAACAGTTAGTTACATACGTAAACCCGCTGATGTTGTTTGGAATTTTATAGGATTAAGTGGTCAAAATCCTTGGATTTCAGGACCTTATATATATAACGAAGCAACTTCTACTCAATTTGAGTTAGATAACACAGAGCAAACAGAAGTCATACTTCGTATACTTGCTTATGCGGGTGTTGTAATTAGAGATCCGCAAATAGTTCAAGCAGCTTCTCAAGCAGTTCAATCAGAAGAAGTAAATTCAAAAAGTTAAGATATGGCGATGATGCAAGAAAATAATAGGCAATATTACGAAGGAGCTCAAAGCTTTGTCAGCGACGCAGGTGGTACTGCTGGTCAGGTGTTTACAACTACATTTAATACAGATCTAATATTTAACGCAGCATCTTCTGCAACCGCTAGTTATGCTTTAAATAATTTTAAACTATATACAAGTCCTACAGGAGCAGCAGGTACATATACAGAATACACTAACGCATATACAGTTTCTAGTAATTCTATAACAATAACAGGAGCTCTTGCGGCTAACACAGTTTTAGTTGTACAATTAAAAAAATTAGACGGTGGTAATTACGGTAACACTATAGGAGAAAAAGCTTTTGGAGACATAGTAGAAAACAATTACGGTTCCTACTCTTATGTAAAAATAGGTGATATAGTAAATAACTTTTTAGTAGCTTACATTGGCGCTGGTAAACTTGTGTTAGATGTAAAAAGAACTGATGTAATATTTCATGCTAAAAGAGCATTACAAGAATTTAGTTATGATACTTTAAAAAGTAAAAAATCTCAAGAACTTACAGTTCCTAAAAGCTTAAGCGTGGTGCTTCCACAAGATTACGTTAATTATATAAATATGTATTGGGTAGACCAAAATGGTCGTCAGCATATTATAATGCCTTCAAATAATCTTCATCAAAGCCCAACAGAACTTCCAATACAAGATAATAAAGGAGTACCAATACAAGATGCTTTTAATGAAAACATAGAAGCTTCTAATTCTATAATAGATGATAGATGGGATAAAAATAATTTTAACAATCAAATAAATTTATTAAATGATCCATTATTGGCAGCTGAATTTTTTAATGATTATATTGGCATGGTTGGTTATGGCCAACAATATGGATTAGATCCTCAGTACGCTAACATAAATGGTTATTTTAATATTAATAATAGAATAAATAAAATATCTTTTTCTAATAATTTAGTTGATAAAATAATAAACTTAGAATATATATCAGATGGTCTTTCTAGCGATTTAGATACTGAAGTACCTAAAATGGCTGAAGAAGCTATGTATGCTTACATACTACATGCTATAATTTCTACAAGAGCAAATCAACCTGAATATATAGTACAAAGACTTAAAAAAGAAAAGTCTGCAAAACTACGTAATGCTAAAATACGTTTATCTAATATTAAACTAAATGAGTTTGTGCAGGTTACGCGTGGTAAATCTAAATGGATAAAACACTAGAATTAAATGCCAGATATTCAAAATAATTTTGTACAGTCTAAAATGAATCAAGATCTTGATGATCGATTGATTCCACAAGGCGAGTATAGATCAGCACAGAACGTGGCTATAAGTAGATCACAGGGTGAAGATGTTGGAGCATTAGAAAATATAGAAGGAAACTCTATTGTTGCTAATCCTTTACTACCTACAGATCCTAATCTAGATGTTATAGGTTATTTTGTAGATCCTTCTGAAAACAATGTATATTTATTTTACACTGATTATGTAGACACTTCTTCTGATTTTATTAGTAATTTTGCCCCATCAACTGCTAAATGTATTATTTATCAATATAATAATTTAGGTGCAGGTACTTGGAGTAAATTAGTAGAAGGTAGATTTTTAAATTTTTCTAAAAATAGTCCTATATATGGCGTTAGTATTATAGAAAATTTATTATTTTTTACTGATTATAGAAACCAACCAAGAAAAATAAATGTAAATATAGCAGCAAATGATGATTCTTATTATCAAAATGAAGATCAAATATCTGTAGCAAAATTTGCACCAGTAAACCCCGTTAGATTTGTAGACATGGCTTACAATAATAAGCTTAAATCTACTATATCAAATCCTTCACAAGAATTTTTACCGATAAATATAGCTTCAACAATTAATGGTACTCAAAGTGTAACTAACCAAGTTACTATAAATTCAACAGGTTTTGTTCCTAGTGTAGGTTCTAAAATAGTAAGTATTGGAGCACCTATTTTAAACGATAAAATTGTTACTGCATCTACAGCAACTTTAATTACGTTTTCTCCAGCTGTATCATCAACTTCTGTAACTAACGTCAAGGATATAGCTTTTCAACAGCCAAACCCAGATTATAATGCTGAGTGGGCTGGTGATCCAGATTATGTAAAAGATAGGTTTATACGTTTTAGTTATAGATTTAAATTTGATGATGGTGAATATTCTATAATGGCACCGTTTAGTCAGTCTTGTTTTGTACCTAAACAATCAGGTTATTTTGTTTCTTCACAACCAGACATTGATGTTGTATCTGCAAAGAGTAATTTTGCAAAAAATGACGCAGAGCAAACTTATAGAAGTACTGTAGTTTCTTTTATGGAAAACAACGCTACTGATGTTGATTTAAATATAGAAATGCCTTCTAATAATATAGAAACAAGCTTACGTGTTTCAGCTGTAGAAATATTATATAAAGAATCTGATCAAATTTCTATTAAATCTGTAGAAACAATACCTATTGAAGAAGTTAATAGAAACATGAGTAGTAATGCTAATATTAATATTTTTACATATAAATATTTATCTACTAAACCATACAAAGTATTACCCGAAAATCAAACAACAAGAGTTTATGATAAAGTTCCTGTTAGAGCGTTTTCTCAAGAAACAAGTAGTAATAGAATAATATACGGAAACTACATTGACAAGCATAGTTCTCCTGATTTTTTAAATTACGGATTAGGATTTGCAGATAAAACTCAAGTAAACACAGGTTCTCCTGATGCTAATGTTATTTATAGTCAAATAGAATATCCAAACCATACGCTTAAACAAAATAGAAATTATCAATTAGGAGTAGTTTTAGCTGATAAATACGGAAGATCTTCTACAACTGTATTATCTTCCAAAGATGTTTCAAGTTCTGAAAACACAGTACAATACGGTAGTTCTACTATATACGTACCTTATAAATCTTGGTCTTCTCCGTCAGCATCAAGCGGCGTTACTCCAAGTTTATATAAATGGCCCGGTGATAGTTTATCTGTTTTATTCGATAATAAAAAAGGTAGTTTAAACGCTGTACCAGTAGATAAAGAAGATGGTTATCCAGGTGTTTACATACCAATAGGTGCTGCAGAAACAATAGTAGTATTAAATGGAGGTGTTGGATATTCTAGCGCTAATAATGTTACCACTACTGGGGGTACAGGTAGTGGTTTAACTGTAGATATAACCGTGACAGGTAGCGCTATAACCAGCGTTGAAATAGCTAAAATGGGTGAAGGTTATTCAGATGGCGATACAATAAATATAGATGGAGTTCCAGGTGCTAATGGAACTGCTACAATAACAGGTATAAGCGAACCTAATTTACTTGGTTGGTACTCGTATAAATTTGTAGTAAGACAAACAGAACAAGATTATTATAATGTATATGTGCCTGGTATTTTATCAGGTTATCCTTCTGAATCTCAAACAATTTTGCAAACACCATTTGAAATAAATGAAACTTCTAATAT
>CAXHFF010000017.1:0-11803 GCA_964016255.1 uncultured Acidimicrobiaceae bacterium | reverse complement strand
TTATATTCTTCTTTTTTTGAGAAATCTCCTTGTTGAATACTTACGGTTGTTAATTCTAAGGTTTTATTATTTGTCGTAGCATCAGTGTTTTGAGTACCAAAATAATACCCTCCATAAGCAAGAGCAGTTATAGCAATTAATACATATAGGTTTTTTAATTTAAATATATTTTTTATCATTGTTCTAGTTACCTTAGTTTATTAAACCTGTAAGTTTTCTGAGAAATTATTTTTGTAAGTTTCTTAATCATCCCACTCCTCACCTTTCAACTCTTCTGGCAATGTTTCCTCACAGGCTTGCCAGGTCTGAACAATTGGGTCATCTTCACTAAAATCCCATTCTTCACTCGTATAAGCGTCAAGGTTCACATCTCTATTAAAGTAATTTGGATCAGGGACCTTCGGGTATCCATTCTCTCTAAAGCAAGTTGCTATATGAAGTGCTCTGTCTAACTCTTCCCCAGTTTTAGCTGGGTCTTCAAATTGATTCTCGTCTGCAACTCCCCATAAATTATACTCCAAAGCACAGTCTTCTATTTTACTCCATAGTTCCTCTTGTTCTTCAGTAGTTAAAGTTTCAAAATAGGAAGCAATAGTTGTATATAAATCTAAAAAATTTCTTGGCTCTTTAAATTTATAACCAGATTCATTTACACACTGAACAAGGACTAGTGGGGCATCTTCATCTGAAATTTCTTCTTGTTCGTTTGTAAGCTCAACTCCAAGAGCAATTGCTTCTTTTCCTTTATCGGTATCTGCAACAGAGACAACAGATTGTTCTTCTTGTTGGAATAATGAACAAGCTGTAAATAATATCAAAATTACTGAAGCTTTTTTATACATATAAAATTATAAATTATATGTAGCTTTAACCTCAACCTTGTCGTGGTGGTTCAAGTTCTAGATCATCAAAACATTCTCCAGCAGCTTCTCTAATTTGGTCTTCTAGGTATTGTCCAGACTGCACGAGACCAACAAGTATAGGCCTAAGGGGTCTTTCAGTGCTAGGGTCCTCAACCTCTATCCCTTTTTCCCTTAAGCATTGTGCAAACTCTAGCTCTGTGTCTAGTCTATCCGCTACATCTTCTGGATTTTCAAAGTCTGCATTATCGCCAAGTGGAATATTGTTTTCTTCCGCACATGTCTGAATTGTACCAAAGAGTTCTTCCCTACCTTTTTGATCAGTAGCTAAAAACACTGGCTGTAAAACACTTCGTAAACTTTCACCATTTTTTGGATCATTAATCTCGTATCCCTTGTCTCTTAAGCATCTAGCTAGTAAAAATTGAGCATCTTCGGGTGAAATTATTTCTTGAACGACCTCTTCTTTAATCGTTGTCACTGTAGTTTCATTTGATAAATCATTTTTAGAAATAACACCTTGAGAGTCACCTGATGAGGAACAAGAAGAGACTAATGCAAAAATTACGCAGATTGTTTTTACGTTCTTCATTTTCTTAATTATACAAATTTAAATCTACCCTTGATGGTATTAAGTTTGTAGTTAGTTTTTAAATACTTATTTCTCCCAACCACACTCTTGTAACAATGGGGTAATGCTATCTTTTGAACTTTTTAATCCACTTAAATCAAGCTTGGGCTCTTGTTGGGTTGGGTCTGGCACGTTTATCCCTTTTTCTCTTAAGCATTTTGCTAATTCAAGATTTTCATCATATAATTTTGCAAGCTCTTCTGGGTTTTGTGAAGATGAATCTGACCAAAGATTGTATTTGTTAATACAGTAATTAACATCCTCTCCCAGTTGTAATTCTTCATCTTTGCTTGTACTTAACTGACTAATTGTTGTTTTTAAATCTTGTATATCAAAGGGAGTTGCTATGTCATAATCTTTTTCTTCATTCAGGCACTGAGTTAAAACAATTGGATAGTCTTCTTCAGGTATGGTTGAAGTAGTTGTTGATTCGGCTGACAGAGAAACAACATTTGAATCTGTTCCCGATGAGCATGCGGTAGCAAAGAATAGAACTACTAATGCTGCGACAAACCGATTTTTTATCATGTTCTATATTTTAGATTTAAATTTGAGTTTTTCTTTAAGATCTTCTGTTATTGGCGTTGGTTTCATTGTTGTTTGATCTGTGTATACATGAACTGCCTCACAGGAACTCACTAACTCTCCTGTTTCTATCAAAAACATTCCCATTATCCAGGTCATGCTTGTATTTCCTATTTCTTTAATTTTTGTACCTATCTCAACTTCTTGATCAAAATAAAGAGGTTTATTGTATTGAACTTTGACCTGGACTGTATGAAAATCTTTTTTTGTCTCCTCTATGTCATTCAAGTAGTCATAATTAACATGTTTAAAGTAGGCAGTTATTGCTTGATCAAAAAATGCAACATGGTTGGCATTGTGCATTACACCTTGGGGATCAAGTTCATAATATCTTACTGTTGCTTCCCAAAAAGCTTGAAAATCGCTTCTTGATAGGACTATTTTAGACATCTATACAAAAATTTGAGTTTTGGGCTCTATCCCACCTGTAAGTGGCATTGCATATTCAAAAAAGTCATTTGTGACGTAGGGTTTTGTACTGTCTAAGAACTCTTCAGGCATATCTTTTGTGTGTTTTGCGACTTTATGAAGGTCAACAATCTCTACATCACAATGATATTTTTCTGAAAATTGTCTTTTAAGTATTACAGATCCACTATCAAGTTCTTTTGATGCAATAACTGCATGTTGTCCAACTCTCTCTGCTTCTTCTGCATCAACTTGTGAGATATCAGCTATAAATGATCTCTGTAGGTATCCAAATGTGTCAGCTCTAACTCTTGCTCCATCTATATGTTCAGAGACTATGTTTGTCAAGGTATCTCCTAATGCTCCGGATCCTGATAGCTGAATATTTCCATGACTATCTGTTTTGCCAGCGAGTCCTGATCCCGTCTGGTCAGCATATGTTTGTAAAAAGTATTCTCCCTCTTTATTGTGGACTCCTTCAGAAATTGCAATAACACATCTCCCAAGAGCGTCATAGACATCTTTAACTTCATTTAAAAATGTATTTATATTAAAAATTTTCTCAGGGACATAAACTAAATGTGGCCCATCTTCCTCAGTGGATTTTCCTAATGTACTCGCCGCAGTTAACCACCCTGCATGTCTTCCCATTAATACATTGATTTTTATGCCACCAAGACTTCTATTGTCAGCGTCATCACCTTGAAATGCGTGAGCTACAAACCTAGCCGCTGAACCATATCCAGGACAGTGATCAGTTTCGCGAAGGTCGTTGTCAATTGTTTTCGGTATGTGGAATGCCTTCATTTCGTAACCGATCTTTTTTGCACCTTCAGATACTAAATTTGCTGTTTCTGCAGAATCGTTTCCCCCGACGTAGAAGAAATTTCTTATGTTTTGCTTTTCGAATATAGATATTAATTTTTCAATATCAGAATCAGTTGGCTTTTGCCTAACTGAACCTAAAGCAGCAGCCGGTGTTTTTCCAATTCCATAGAGTTGAGACTCGGATAGGTTTGATAGGTCAACAAAGTCTTCACCTAACATCCCAGCTAATCCATGTTTTGCACCTAGTATTTCATCAAAATCGTGGTTTACTGCTTCTTTGATAAAACCGACTAGCGACCTGTTAATTACTGCAGTTGGTCCGCCTGATTGTCCAATAACAGCTTTGCCTGCTGACACTTATTTAACTCCCGTTTTGATAGACAGATAGAAATCCAAGATATGATTCAGCAATTTCGCTTACTGCTTCTTCTCTAGTCATTTCGCCTTCATGGAAGCCCTTTAAAGCATTCCAAAATATAGATCTACCAATTGCAAAACCCTTGTATCCCTCTACAGAAGATCCTGCACGAAGCCACTCATTAACTTTTTCATCAGTTGCGCCTCTACCCAAAACTACCGCAATAACATTTTCTCTGTCTCCAGTTTTTATAGCAGCGGCTACTTTCTCGCAGTCTTCAGCTGTGTCAAGTCCCTCTATTTTCCAAATATCAGGATCTGCTCCTCTTTCTCTCATTTCTTCTACAACCTTGACGGCTAACATAGGTCTGATTTCAGAATCATAACGCGCCTGGTCGTTTCCTACAGATGCAAGTTGCTTTTCTGTGGCAGGAACAAGGAACTCTAAAAGAAATTTCTTATCATTCTCTGTAATCCATTCTGATAATTCTTTAATTCTAGTTCCTTGTGTTGCTCTTATTTCTTCGTCATCTTCTGGGTTCCATCTGACTAATATTTTTACGAAATCAGCATCAATTTCATTAATTTTTTGACCAAATTGATCTCCGTATTCAAAATCGAAAACTTTTTGGCCCGATTTTTCAACTGGGGCAGCAAATTTAATCCCCATTTCTTTCGCTTTTTGTTGAACATCTAGGCCAAAAGTTTCGTCAACGAGTATTGCAGGATCTCCTCCTGTTATTCCGGATTCTTTAGCTTTTAAAAAACCATCAAATATAATATTTTTCATTTCATTAACTTTATTTGATTCATCTTCAGTGGGCTCTCGTCCCTCGACCCCTAGAAGACCTTTAGTTATGGTTCCTCTGTGGTCAAAAGCTAATATGTATAAATCCTGCGAATAACCCTTCATTTTTCTCCTTAAACTGTTTCTTTCTGCCTAGTTCTTGAATAAGCAATTAAACCTATCAAGATAAACAGTACTAGATAGAGTATATTATTTTGAAAGACTGAAGAATTTTGTATCTCTTCAGAGTAAAGATTCGAATAAACGATTCCTGGATCTTCTTGAGATTGTCCTATTGCAGATAAGGTATTCAACAAGTCAACTGTGCTTGCTCCCCAGTTGTTTGCCAGGTTTTCATTTAAAAAGAAAACATTTCCACTTTGTACTGCGGTAATCTCTCCCCAGCCAACTCTTGTAGAGAGGTCTTTATTCAAATAATCAGAATGGCCAACAACAATTAGGTTTGGATTAGAAGCCAAAACCTCTTCTTCCGAAAATTCGGGATATCCACTTCCAAATGGGTCTTCTTTTAGATTGGCAACATTATTTATTCCCAAAAGATTATAGATTTCACCTATAAAAGAGTTCTCGTTTATTGTGTATATTCCATAAGTAAATCCAATCTCATGAAAAACAGTTATGTTTTCTGATGAGAAGTTTTGAATAATCTCTTCAACATCACTTTGCATTGCTGAAACAAGTTCTAATGACTCATCAGATTTGTTTATTAATGTTCCAATTTCTTCGATTTGTGTATATACGTCATCGAAATCTCTTGCTGGTGGAAGTAAAGCATAGTTTATTTCTAAACTTTCTAGTCCTTCAATGATTCCATTGAAATCAAAAGCCACCACTACAAGGTCAGGATTTAATTCCACTAAATCTTCAGCAGTAACAGTAAACGCATCTATTTTTTCAATAGGTAGTTCAGTTTCTGAGAATGAGTCAACACCAACTAAAAGACTTTCACCTCCTAGAACTTGTATAACTTCTGTGTGTGTTGTTGATAACGAAATAACCCTTTGTTCTGGGCTTGACTCTTCAGAGCCTGTACACATCGTCATCAACGCGGCAAGAATTAGTATCTTATATTTCATAATTTCCTTTCTTACCACGAGAAAAGATTGATACTCCATTCCTTCTCTCGAGGATTGTTGTTTTAATAAAACCAAAAAGGCGACCTGACTTATCTTTCGAATTACAGTTGCGGGACAGTGTTAGAATTTCACTAACTTCGCTTTTTAATTTCTTTGTTTAGAAAATGATAGCAAACTATTCGTTTTCGTCTTCCTCATTTTTAAAATTTTTAAGTGTTTTTGAAAAGGTCATCATCATTGTTTCTTTGCTGTCTTGATTATCTTCTTGCGTATTTTCTGAAATTTTTTCTTGTGGGGTATTGTAAGATTCTTCAAGAACTACAACTTCAATGCCTCCTACTAAATCAGACACAAGGTTGTAGAAAAAAGCTCCTATCGTTGCCAGGGCTGTTTGTGTTAATAAATAAACTGTTGCTAGGAATACGACAGAGGAAAATAGTGGTTCGACATTACCAACAAGTGAAGCATCAGCATCTAGTAACGCTAATCTTCTAGCTATATCTTCTAGGCCCTGGGGAACTCCCGCGTTTACTAAAAGAACCCAAAGTATTGAGAAACCTAAAACCATAGTTAATGCGACTATAAAGTTTAAAACAAAAGTTACTTTTAAGACCGTCCAGGGATCAATCTTTCTAATTATTCTTCTTACTCTGTTTACTTTTACCATTTTTAATCGCTTTTAATTGGAATAAAAGCAGATATCTCTTCTTCTTTAGAAAGCTTCATAACTTTTACCCCTTGAGCAGCTCTACTCATTTTTTTTATTTGCTTTACTGCACATCTTATAGCAGTTCCACCTGTACTCATAAGCATAACCTCTGTGTCTTCATCTACAGAACGTGCTCCAATTAAATCTCCTTTTACCTCTGTAACCTTTAAGGCCTTGACTCCCATTCCGCCTCTACCTGCTTTTCTAAATTCATCCAGGTTTGTTCTCTTTCCATATCCCTTAGCGGTTATAAACAATAGGGTTTCGTCTCTGGATGTTGCAGCACCAACAACCTTGTCACCCTCTCGAAGTTTAATGCCCCTAACTCCCATTGCTGTTCTTCCTTGGGGTTTAAGGTTATTTTCATCAAATCTTATTGCCTGGCCTTTTCTAGAAACCAAAATAACGTCTTCCGTTCCTGATGTAGTTTTTACGGAAACAACCTTGTCATCATCCTTTAGCTTTATTGCTTGAAGGGATTTATAGTTTGAATCAAAATCTTTAAAGGCTGACTTTTTGATAGTTCCTTTTTCAGTCATAATTAGTAGAAACTTTTCAGTCTCATAATCTCTTGTGTCGATGATTGCTTGCACTTTTTCATCTTGAGACATTGATAAAACATTATGAATTAAAGATCCCTGTGCTGTTCTTGTAGTTTTTGGTAATTCGTGAGCTTTTGCTCTATAGACCTTACCTTGATCTGTAAAAAATAAAAGATAGGCGTGTACAGAAGTAGAGAGTAAGTGTTCAATAACGTCCTCATCAGATGAGGCTGCTTTTACACCCTTACCACCTCTTCCTTGTTTTTTATAAGAAGCTGACGGAACAGATTTAACATATCCATTTGAAGAGACTGATACGATAATTTCTTCATCTTCAATTAGGTCTTCAATTGAGACCTCGCCAACATCTGGAACAATTCGGGACCTTCGTTCATCACCAAATTTTCTTGTTATTTCTTCAAGTTCTTCAATCAGAATATCATTCTGTTTTTTTCTACTTTTAAGGATTACTCCTAATTCCTTGATAGTTTTTTTAAGTTCTACTTTTTCCTCTTCAAGTTTTTCTCGTTCTAATGCAGTCAATCTCCTTAAAGGCATATCGAGAATATGTGATGCTTGAATTTCAGAAAGTTTAAATTTTTTAATTAGAGATGTTCTTGCTGTTTCAACATCTTTCGATGCTCGTATAATTTTTATAATTTGGTCTATTTTGTCTAAAGCTAAAATCAAACCCTCTACAATATGAAGCCTGTCTTCTGCTTTTTTTAATCTATATTGAGTTCTTCTTTGTATTACATCGATTTGGTGTTCAATATAATAATTAATTAACTGCGGAACAGATAGAACTTTTGGTACACCATCAACGAGAGCAACTGAATTTACGGCAAAAGTATCTTGTAACTGTGTTTGTTTAAAAAGATGATTTAATACAACCTGTGGAACTGCGTCTCTTTTGAGCTCGATAACAAGTCTTGTGCCGTTTCTATCACTGCTTTCATTTCTTAGGTCAGAAACACCTGATAGTTTTTTATCTTGGACTAGTGATGCAATTTTTTCCATTATTCTATCAATTGATGCTTGATAAGGAAGTTCTTTTACAATGATGGCAGATTTACCTTTACCAAGTTCCTCAACATCTGCAACAGCTCTCAGTTTAATCGAGCCTCTACCTTTTAAAATTGCATCTTTAATTGTTGGTGTGTCTACAACCAGACCCCCTGTAGGAAAATCTGGTGCTTTTATTATCTTTAAATAATCTGAAGGTTTTGGATTTTTAGTATTCAGTGTGAACTTAACTGCCTCTGTAATCTCTCTTAAATTATATGGCGGCATATTTGTTGCCATAGCAACTGCAATACCCTCTGCACCATTAATAAGAAGGTTTGGAAACCTTCCTGGTAAAACTTTTGGCTCAAAACTTTCACCTGAATAGTTTGGCTCAAAGGTAACGGTGTCTTCATCAATTCCATCTAAGAGTTGTGAGGAAAGAGATGACATTCTTGACTCCGTATACCTCATTGCAGCAGGTGGATCATCTGGAGTACCAAAGTTTCCTTGTGGTTCAATTAGTGGATAGCGTGTACTGAAGTGTTGGCCTAATCTAACCAAAGTTCCATAAATTGCATCATTACCGTGTGGATGATAGTTACCCATTACATCACCTACAACTTTTGAGCATTTTCGGAATGGGCCTGTGGGTCTTATACCCGTTTCATACATTGAGTATAAAATCCTTCTTTGCACTGGTTTGAGTCCGTCTTTTACATCAGGTAGTGCCCTTGAGACTATTACAGCCATTGCGTAGTCTAGAAATGATTTAGATATCTCGTCCTCAACTTGAATAGATATTTCGTTATTAACTGCTTTCGTATCAGTATCTTTTTTAGCTGCTGGTTTTTTAGCTGCTGGTTTTTTAGGTGTAGGTTTTTTAGCTGCTGGTTTTTTAGCTGCTGGTTTTTTAGGTGTAGGTTTTTTTTCAGCCATTAAACATCCAGAAATCTAACATCTTTTGCATTTTGTTCGATGAATGTTTTTCTTCTTGACACGTCTGTCCCCATAAGAACTTCAAACATGTCGGCTGCTTTTGCTTCGGCTGCTTTTCCATCAGCAATATTAACCTTTATAAGCGTTCTTGATTCTGGGTTCATAGCTGTATCCCAAAGTTCTCCAGCATTCATTTCACCCAACCCTTTGAATCGAGAAATAATAAATTTTTTATTTTTATTCTCTTTTTTAAACTTTTCAAGCGCATCATCGTCTTTGAGATAATTCACACCTCCTGTTGATTTTGCTCTATATAAAGGAGGTTCTGCAATCCACACCTTGCCTTCTTTGATTAACCCAGGCATAAATTTAAAAAAGAAGGTTAAGAGTAGTGTTCTGATGTGAGCACCGTCAACATCTGCATCTGTAAGAAAAATAATTTTATCATATCTAGATTCTTCACCTTTATATTCAGCGTTTATCCCTGTTCCAATTGCTTTAATAAGAGAACTAATTTCTTCGTTTTGAAGTGCTCTGTTTTCTGTTACTTTTTGGACGTTTATAATTTTTCCACGAATCGGAAGGATTGCTTGTGTTCTAGATTCCCGTGCTTGTTTTGCAGGACCCGCGGCAGAGTCTCCCTCGACGATAAACAATTCACTTTCAGATGGGTCTTTAGAAGAACAGTCTGCAAGTTTTCCTGGTAGTCCTGCTGTTTCAAGTATGCTTTTTCTTTTTGTAAGCTCTCTAGCTTTCTTTGCACTCATTCTTGCTTTTGCTGCAAGTGCGCATCTTTCTACAATTGCTCTTCCTTCTTTGGTGTTTTTCGACAACCATTTTGGAAACTCTTGGTTCACTAAAACTTGTACTTTTGACTTCATTTCAGTGTTGCCAAGTTTGGTTTTTGTCTGGCCTTCAAATTGTGGTTCTTGAACCCTTACAGAGACGATCCCCGTTAAGCCTTCTCTTATGTCGTCACCAGTAAGCGATATATCAGAGTGCAGGTTTCTTGATTTTGCAAAATCATTTATGGCTTTAGTAATAGCAGTTCTTAAACCCTCTTCATGTGTCCCACCTTCTAATGTATGAATATTGTTTGCAAAACTTTTAATAGTTACTTCATCTTCTGATTTCCACTGCATTGCTACCTCGATCTCTGAATCTTTAGCTTTATCAGAGAATGAAATTACTTTGTTGTGTAGAACCTCATGTCCATCATTTAAATAGTCAACAAAATCTATTAAACCACCCTTATATAGAAATTCCTCTTTTGTTGGCGGCTTGACCCTATTGTCTTTTAAAACAATTTTTAAACCTTTATTCAGAAAGGCTGTCTGTCTTATTCTCTCTGATACGGTGTTGTATTCAAAAGTTTGTGTTTCTGTAAATATTTCTGGATCGGGGAGAAAGTTTACCTTTGTGCCAGTCTTTTTAGATGGTTTACCTTTTTTTATCTTTGATGCAGGTTTTCCATAATCGAAAACCTGGTTCCAAATATGGTTGTCTCTTTGAACCTCGACCTTTACAAATGTTGAAAGCGCATTAACTACAGAGATGCCAACACCATGTAAACCTCCACTAACCGTATATGCACCAGATTCAAACTTACCGCCTGCATGTAATGTTGTTAATACTGTTGTTAAGGCTGAAATCTTTGTTTTTGGGTGGGGTTTGACTGGGATTCCGCTTCCGTTGTCGGAGACAGTTACTGATCCGTTTTTTTCTAATTGAATTTCTATAGCCGTACACCTTCCAGCCATAGCCTCGTCTACAGAGTTATCAACAACTTCCCAAATAAGGTGGTGTAAGCCAATTGGGCCGGTCGAACCGATATACATGGCAGGTCTTTTACGAACAGCCTCAAGACCCTCAAGAATTTTTATATCTTTAGAATCGTAGGTGTTTGAATCTTTTTTTGGCACAGATCTCCTAAGAAACGTTTCTATATTTTTTTGTGTACAGCCCCTTGCTGAACTCTTATTTTAGTAGAAATATAAAGCTATTGTTGGTTATTCAAGATTTGAACATCTATAGAAACTAGTTTTACATTTGCTTTTTTCTCAATATCTATAAGGATTTTTTGTTCTTCGAGCTCAATTAAACCCTTCACTCTTGAAGATTCTGTATAGATTACAGATGTATTGTTTAAAACTGGTCCAACTGATATTTCATCAGACCATTTGTATTTATTTTTTGAAAAATAACTATCTACTTTTTTAGATTTAGAAAAATTTATCCCTAAATCATTTTTTTCCGCATTTATTTTAGTGGGATACTTTGATTCCATTAACTAATTTGGCCTTACGGGCATCAGTAAATATTTAAAAGTTTCGTGCTCTCCTTGAATGACCACAGGTTTTTCATTACCTGAAAAACGCATATAAACAGTGTTTCCGTCTAAAACCTCTATTCCTTGTATTAAATAGTTTGGGTTGAATGACATTGTAAAACCCGTTGTATCACCTACGTCTAAACCTAAAATTTTTATAGAGACCTCTTCGTTTCCACCCCCAATGTCTTTGTTAACTGTCGTTATCCTAAGGGTCTCAGTGTCTAGAATTTCCATTTTCACCGGTATAAAACCCTCTGCGACAACAGTTGCTCTGTCTAGTGCTTCAAGTATGTCCTTCTTGTTTATCTCTACAGAAAACAGGTTCTCTTTGGGGAAAAGCTTTCCGTACTCGGGAAAGGTTCCTTCTAGCTTCCTAATTGAAACAGTAAATTGATCATCATAAAAATATAGTTCTCTTTCTGTAGAGTTAAGTTGTATTTTTTCCTCTGTTTGTTCGAAAATCTTTGCTGTTTCATTAAGAGACCTGAAAGAAAGTATTCCGGCATCTTTTATTGGAAAGTTTGTTAGGTCGTGTGTGGTCAGCCTATAGCTGTCTGTTGCTGCTATTTCTGTCTTTTCGTCTTCGTTGTTAAAATAAACTCCAGTCAAGATTGGTCTCCCTCCTTCCGGTGAGGCTGCTATGCCTACCTTTTTAAGAGATTCGAATAGCTCGTTTGGCTCTATTGTTTGGGTTTTTTCTTCATCGTATTTTTTGTTGAGTAG
>CAXHFF010000016.1:0-12398 GCA_964016255.1 uncultured Acidimicrobiaceae bacterium | reverse complement strand
GCTTCTTTGCTCACAGCTGTAACAATATGAGCATATTTTTCTTTTTTTATTAATTTCTTTTGTATCCAGCTTAAAAGGTTTGATAAAGATGCATGGTGACTTACAATTGTTTTTTTATCAACAGGAAAACGCCAAAAAAATATAGGTATAAAAGGTTCGTGTAGATGTACTACATCGGCCCAGGATATAGCCTCTAATATAACTTTTTTATTTGCAAATAATGAGATTGGAGCAACAGAACCATTAAATGGCATTCTAATAGGTTTACCTAAGTTGAAATCTGGTGAATCTGGACATAAAAACTTCAAATTAAAATTTTCTTTAGGAAGAAATTTTTTTATAAGTAGCAACTGATTCTGCACTCCTCCAAAATATTCTAAACTATACGGTGAAACGAGTAATAAATTAGTATTCATTTGCCCAAACTGGCTGTATAGAGTGCCATTGATTGATGTCTAATGCAATTAAGTCTTCAAATGACTTTGCTAAAACTTTTAATCCTTGTTGTATGCTTTGTGCTTCATTATCAAAAAGGGGTACATAGAAAGGCTTATCAAAAACAAGAGTGTATCTCCCTTCTAATTTTAAAAAAGCAGCTGGAACTATAGGTACTTCTGTTTTTAATGCTAAAGCAACCGGACCCTTAGGAAATGCAGCAACTTCTCCGAAGAATTCGACCCCAACTCCACTTTTGTTAATACTTCGTTCAGATAATAAACAAATATGTTTTCCATTCATTATCTTATCTTGGAGCAAATCAAACGTATTCTGACCTTTTCCACCAAGAATGATTTCACAACCAAGTTGTTCCCTTAGTGATTTAAACCAATTTAATACCCTCTTGTTGTCTAATGGTTCGGCAACAGCTACAAGATCAAGTCCTATAGATTTACCAACCGGTATAGCCATTTCCCAGTTACCGAGATGTGGAAGTGCAAAGATAAATCCTTTTTCAGACTTCATTAGATTATCTAAGTAGCTCTGGTTCTTTATTACAACTTTATTCATAACATCTTTTTCAAAATTATCTTTACTTAACCAGAGGGTTTCAAGCCAATATTTAACATAGTTAATCTTCACAGTCATTGGATTGTAATTTAGGTTTTTATAATTTTTTATCTTTTCTCTGCGTTTATATAGTTTAAAAGTATTTTTAAAAGAGAAAACATAATACAACGGCCCAATTAAATAAGCTAGATTTAGAATTGTATCAATATTAAGTGAATTAAGTATCGCGTGGAACATACGTATAAGTTGATATTGTAAAGATTTAATCATAAAAGTCTGTATAACCTATTGAACCTCTGAGCTACAGTTATCCAAGTAATAATTGCGAATAGGTATACAAAATTGAATGAAAATTCAAAATACATATAAAAAACAGCAAATAGTACTCTTTCTGGTCGAGCAGCTAAACCTATTTTATTTTCTATATTATGTATTTCAGATTTAGCCCGTAAGTAAGGAATGAGACTTGAAGAAGTAATAATTGAAAATACAGTAAATAATTCTAAATCGGATTGTGCATATTTGATACCAATTACTGCCCAAATAAAAAGTTCACCAATACGATCAATTGTTGAGTCTAAAACTGCACCCTTGTTACTGCTTTTACCTATTGTACGGGCTAAAGGACCATCTAATCCGTCTATTGCACTTCCAACAAATATTAATAATATTCCAATTTGTTTATTTTCTGTGAGAAAAAATAAGGCACCCATAATTACTACCAATATTCCGATAACTGATAGTACGTTTGGTTGAATTTTTAAGGTAATACATATTTTTATAAATGGTATTGCAAACCTTTCTGATGCAGACTTAAAGTACTTTTCAAGCATTTGTAATAGATTCTGTATACGTTTCAGAAACTAATTCAGCTGTGGATGCGTCTATTTCTATAATTGTTTTCATAGTTGGTGGATTATTGTGGTCATACACTATTACCGTCCATACTGGCTTTAAGAATAAATACTTTTTCATAAATTGAAAAGTTAATGCTATTGAATAATATCCAATGGAGTGAGGAATATGTTTAACAACATTCTCGATTACATTAGATTGTTTTACATTAATTGTGTTGTCAATAAATAGTATAAAAATTCCAATTAAAATAACAAGAATAACTCCGACAGTTATATTTAACCAATCATAAAAGGATGTAATCACTTGAGAAATTAGAGCTGTAATTATTAACATAACTCCAAAGGTTTTTCGACGTTTGGGATTAGGGACAATATAGCTTCCTACAGCAAGAGAGTTAAGATCCTCGGGAACTATTTGCTTATCTGCATCTTCTTGAGAAATATCTATACCTTCAACCATTAAAACTCAAATCTTGGCTCTTTAACTTGTTTATTAATTTCTTTTACAAGTTGTGCTATTGTTTCATTATTTATACTTTCAGAATTTAGTATATTTAACGATCCTGTATTAGCAGCAAGGTCTTTCTCTCCTATTATTAAAGATAACGGAATCTTTCTTTTTTTTGCATCATGAATTTTTTCACCGAGACGTACATTTCTATTATCAATTTCTAAGCGAACATTTGGTAATTTTTCAACGATACTTTGAACATAATCATGTACATCTCCAATAGTAAGTATTTTTAATTGTGTAGGAGCTAACCATCCGGGAAATTCTCCTGAATAATGTTCTATAAGTATCCCTGTAAATCTCTCTATAGAGCCAAGCAGTGCTCGATGAACCATAACAGGTCTATCCTTGCTATTTTTAGAAGTTACATACTCTAAACCAAAATTGTTTGGTTGTGCAAAATCAATCTGAATTGTAGACAGTTGCCAGCGTCTGCCAATTGCATCTTTAACATGAAGATCTATTTTTGGACCATAGAACGCTCCTTCACCTTCAGCAGTAATAAAGTTAATGCCTTCTTCATTGAGAGCATTTTCTAAAGATTCAGTGGCAATTTTCCAATCTTTATCTTCTCCGATTGCTTTTTTTGGTTTAGTGGATAAATCCGCTTCAATATCTTCAAATCCAAAAGATTTCAAAAGAGCAATTGAAAACCTCAAAAGGTTATTAATTTCTTGATCAATCTGATCAAAAGTACAAAAAATATGGGCATCATCTTGTGTGAAACCTCGAGCTCTCAATAATCCATGCAAAACACCTGTTTTCTCAAAACGATATACTGAACCCAATTCAAAGAGTCTTACCGGAAGCTCTTTATATGAACGGAGTTCACTTTTATAGATCAGAATATGGAACGGGCAGTTCATTGGTTTTAAATAATATGTATCATCGTTATCTTTACTCTGGAGTGGTGGGTACATACCTTCTTCATAATGCTCTAAATGACCAGATGTCTCCCATAGAATAGAACGTCCGATATGTGGAGTATTAACAAAATCGTAACCGTTTTGTATGTGTGCTTTTTTACTGTAAGTTTCAATGGTATTTCTTAAAAGTGCACCATTTGGTTTCCATAGAAATTGACCAGGTCCAAGTTCATCAGCCGAGGTGAATAATTCCAATTCTTTACCAATTTTTCTGTGATCTCGTTTTTCAGCTTCAACCCTCCTTGATAAATATTGTTGAAGATCATCCTTTGTAAACCAGCTTGTTCCATATATCCTTTGTAATTGTGGGTTATTCTCATCACCTCTCCAATAGGCTCCACCTATTCGAGTAAGTTTGAAATGTTTTATATAACCAGTATTTGGTACATGGGGACCTCTGCATAAATCAATGAAATCTTTATTGCTATAAACCGATACATGATTGTCATCCACACCTTCAGTAGAATCAGCCGTATTTATTAATTCCTTCTTAAATTCTTGATTTTTAAATAAATTTAATGCTTTTGACTTGTCCATAAATGATTTACTAAAAGGCTGCTTTTCTCCTGTTAGTCTTGTCATTTCTTTTTCTATTTTCGGTAAATCATCGTCACTAATAGTCTGCTCAAAGAGAAAATCATAATAGAATCCGTCTTCAATATCTGGTCCAACACCATATTGAGTATCAGGATATAAATTTAGAACTGCTTGAGCTAATAAATGAGCAGTCGAATGTCTAAGTATGGATAACGAAACAATATCCTTACTTGTCAGTATATTAATTGATGCATTCTCTGTAATTTCGTATGAAGTATCAAACAATTGTTTATTAATTTCTATTGCAATTGCATCTTTTCCAAGTTTTGGGCCAATGTCAAAAGCAATAGCTTCACCTGTAACAGGATTATTGTATTTCCGGATAGATTCATCTGGTAAAGTAATCTCAATATTCATTTGTTCTAATATTAGTAAATGTTGCGTACTATTATTTTTAAGTTTAAAAAACATACAAAATTTATGTTTTAATAGATTATGAAGAAAAAAGTGGAAATATCATTACATAGTGACTTCATATCTGTGTCACTCAATGATGTATTCAAAAATCATAGAATTGTATGCGAATTTATAAGCATAAATATTTTTCAAATTGCACTAAATAAACTTTTGATTGAAAATAAATCAAAGAAATATAGCAATATTACCTCTACTGAATTAAGAAAAATTAATATACACACCCTTCCAAAGAGATGCATAAACTTGATTAATTCATATATAAATCTTGATAAAGAAACTGCTCTCAAAAGTATGGACTTTGTATATTCCACCGATATTGAGTATCAAGAAATACTCAAAGATGTTCATAAAACTGCATTAAATTCAAACAGAAACATATTTCTTGCAAAGTTTTCGTACGTTTATATTAAGACCTGTCTCTCCTACGAAACAAATGTATCAAATATACTATCAAATGATACTTCCTACTCAAAAAGCTATATAAAAAATCTAGTAAAAGAATGCTTTAAAAAAGGTTTTATAAAACAATCCGAACGTGGAATCTCTGGTGGTGTGCTAACAAATAAAACTATTAGTCACTTGAGACAGTAACACCTAGTATTGTTACGTCATTGACTGGTCTATCGCCTTCAGCAGTTTGAACTCCAGCTATTGCATCAATAACGTCGAGACCTTCAGTTACTTTTCCAAATATTGTGTATTGATATGGTAACGGATAATCTACATGCATTATAAAAAATTGACTTCCATTAGTGTTGGGACCAGCGTTTGCCATAGCAAGAATACCTTTTTCATAAGGTTGTTGGCTATCTAGCTCATCATTAAATGTGTAACCAGGATATTTACCATATTCACCGTGCCCAGTACCACTTGGGTCTCCACCTTGAATCATAAAACCGGATATAACTCTGTGGAAGATAATATTATCGTAGTACCCATCGTTCGACAGTGAAATAAAGTTATTTACGGTGACTGGTGCAGTATCGCTAAAAAACTCTACTTTCATTTCACCCATAGATGTCTCAATTTTAGCAGTGTATTTTTTACCAGTATCAATTGTCATTTCTGGCATAGCTGCATAAACTTTATCTTCGCTCATAGTAATTTCTCCTTTATCGTTTTCATTAGTTGTATTATTAATTGTTTCTTCTGCATTCTCCCCGGAACAAGCTGTTACAAGCAAGATGAAAAGTAAACTTATTATTTTAAGATTAAACATCTAGGTTGCTCAGTCTTACTTTTGAAATAGCACACAGGTTATCACCATTATAAATTTTAGCCTCCCAAAGTTGCGATCTTTTGCCAAGCTTAATAGGTTCTGCAACACAAATAAGTATTCCATCACGAGAAGACTTTAGAAAATCAGTATTGTTGTTTATTCCTACCCAAGTACCTTTCTGAGTATAAAACGCACAATACGAAATTGCTGCTTCAGACATAGCGGCATATACACCTCCGTGTACTAAGCCCATCGGTTGATGATGATTTGTATTAATTTGTAGTTCAGATTTAATATAATTTTCTTTGATTTCGATTATTTTATGACCATATAATTCATCAAATGTACCAACACCAAATTGATAATCTTTACCCATATTTATATCATTCATATTTTTTATATACCTCACTAAGTCTTTTTTCGCCCTCACCAAGGACAAACCACCAAACTCCCGTGGAGAGAGTAATGATTGTTGCACAAATTAATACTAATAAATAATTAAAAGAATCAGAAAAATTTATATTTAATACTCCATATACATAGAGGCCAACACCATAAAAGGTGATAAAGAGAGTAACAAATCCAAACCAACTAAAAGATTTGCCTAAACCAGCTACTACAATTTTTTTATTTTGAATTGGAAAAAAATAAGTATTTTCAAGTTCATGAGCAATCAGTATTTTTTCTTTAGTTAAATTATTAATTTTTTTTTCTAGGTATTCACTAAAATTCCTTGAAAAAATTAGGTAATGCGCATGAAATGACAAAAGTACAGCACCAAAGAGGCTTATAAATGGTATTAGATAATATGTTAATGAGTTTGTAAAAGTCAAAATTAAGACAGTTAAACATAGTAAAAGTCTTACATCTGTTAAAAATTGTTGGTGATAATATCTATTCATTTGCCTCATTCGCATGAGTTGACTGTTGAGTACATTTAATTTATCCATAGATTAAAGTTTATAGAAGATATGTTTAAATCAAAGTATACATTATGGTTTATTGCTTTTTTAATAGGCACTTCTTTATACAATATCTTTGCGATTGTACAGATAGAATTTAATACAGTTTCCTTATATAGTTTTAAAAAATTTACAATCGAATGTGGAACTATATATGACTTACTTTCAAATAATGTAGACTTTTCTTCCAACAAAAATTTAAGTATGAATAGATCAATTTGTGTAAATCAAGCAATTGTTACTCTTTCTACATCTCTTCTAAGTATCATATTTTTACTTTCGTTATTTATTTACGGCTTGAGGGTATTTAGATCTAAAGATGATTATGAAGACATGAATACGCTTTTAGCTATTTTGAGACGAAGAAATAATAAATCTCTATAATCATAATATGAAAATTGGAGCATTTATACCTCAGGGATGGAGAATGGATCTATCTGGTATTGCTTTGGAAGATCAATGGCAAACAATATTAGATTCAGCAAAGAAGATTGAGAATCTTGGATATGAATCACTTTGGGTTTACGACCATTTTCATACAGTTCCAACACCAACCCAAGATCCAACTTATGAATGTTGGTCACTTATGGCAGCACTTTCACAAGTTACATCTAAAGTTCGGCTTGGTCAAATGTGTACGTGTAACTCTTATCGTAATCCATCATATCTTACTAAAGTTGCTTCAACTATTGATGTTATGTCTACTGGTCGACTTGAATATGCTATCGGTGCTGGTTGGTATGATCAAGAATATGATGCATACGGATATGATTATCCATCCGCTGGAGTACGACTCAAGATGCTTGAAGAGTCTTTAATAATATATCAAAAGATGACAACAGAAGATAAAGCAACTTTTCAAGGAGAATATTATCAGATTAATAATGCCATAAACCAACCGAAGCCAATCCAAAAACCATATCCACCTCTTTGGGTCTGTGGAGGTGGTGAAAAAGTAACATTAAAATTACTAGCTAAATATGGGGATTACGGTAATTGGGATGTTGATGTTGAAGGCTTCATACATAAATCTAAAATATTAGAAGAACATTGTGATAACCAGAATCGTGACTATGAAGAGATTGGAAGAACGCTTCATACAAATGTGATTATTGGTAGTGACCAGAAAGATTTAAATAATAAATTAGATAAAATTTCAGCCATAACATCAATACCTAAAGATACTTATCTTAGTAAACCTCTTGTGGGGGTTAAAAATGAAGTTTTTGATAAGATAGATGAATTCGAATCTCATGGATGTATGTATCTAATTGCTTACATTGCAGATATAGTCTGGGGTGACACCCTAGATCTCCTAAAAGATAAGCTCTAAAATACGGAAGCCCCCAATGAAGAGGGCTTCCCAACAGGGCTGCGTATCACACTTAATTGAAACGCACTATTAGATTACCATGCTAATTGTTGAAAAGTAAAGTTATTTAGCCAAAACTAGGAGATTTTGTATTTGGCACAAGTGAAATCCAGACTTTACCTTTGGGAACATAAAGAGAATTACCATTTTTGTCTGTTATATGGAAAGGATCTAGATTTGAACCTCTTTTCCAAAAGGCATCAAGTAATTTGCCTTCGTGTAGAATTATAGCCCTTCCATTACCTACAGTTTTCACTGACGGAAGTTGCAGTGGGTGAATGTATGGTTCACAAAACAATGCAATTACAGTTGTTGTACTAATTTGTCCTTGATTTCCATTTTTATCAATCCAATTATGAACATTGCCTGATGAACTACCTTTATAAGCATCATAATATGTTCTTACATAGGATGAACCATTCCAAGTCCAGGTTGTTCTTGTTTGTGATGAAAAACTTAAATTTAAATATGAATTTGAAGACCAGCTAGTAATAGAAGGGTCGCCCCAAGGAAAAAGTGGTTGAGGTATAGCATCTTTAACATATCCTTTAGCAACAGCAAGTGTTTTAAGTTTATTCGTATCAGCATAAAGATTATGTGGTGCGTTACGACTAGATATCCTAAAATACTCTGGTCTTCTATCAGTTATTACAGGGACTCCCATATCGATAATTTCTGGAATCAATCCACCAGTTGCCCCACTTGCAACTAAAACTCCACCTAGTGGCCTTAAGACTGTTGGATCTGTAGGTCTAGCAGAGCGAATTGGTCCGTGATAACTTGTATCGCTTTGATAAAAAATGTTGATAAATCTTGTCATACCACCTTCTACTAATACCTCAACAACGGCATCAGCAGATTGAGGACCAGATTGAGGTCTAGCTCTAACATTGTTATCATTCTTAATTCCAATAACAATTGAATTATTTGCACTTGGAGACATTGGTAGTCCATTAACTGGCGAATTTACACCTGCAGTATAATTCTGAGTTGATACAGGTCCAATAGAAGTATAAGTTTTTTCTTTTGTAAGTGACCATCTTGCTTGAAGGTATGAATCTAGTTCATTCTGTGAATTGACTTGCGCTGTTTTACCAAACCTATAAACAAAGACAGGATAAAAACATGGGTCAGGAACCCATACATCGATATTATTAATATATCCAGCTGTACAAGTAAGACTGGGGTTATAGTTTATCAAATCAAGTGCTGAACTGGCTGAAGGTTTATTTACTACAATTTCTGTTTCTGATGATACTGTAACATATGCTGCTTCGCCTTTCGCCAGAGCAGTTTTTGTCTTTTGCCCAACGACACCGTCTGATACTAATCCTGATTTATTTTGAAAATCTTTGACAGCACGCTTAGTACCTGGCCCATCAATTCCATCAATAACTCCCGTGTATAAACCCAAACTTTTTAGTATTTTTTGACTGTTTTCAACCTCTTCGGAGTATTTACTTACATCACCTGTCGTGGTAACTTCATTAATGACTTTAATAGGATTTGTAATAATATTATTTTTATTCAATAAATGTAAGCAAGTTTGAGGACCTAAAATTCCATCATCATCTAAATCATTATTATTTTGAAAATTTATTAAAGCAGTTTTAGATACTGGACCTATATCGCCATCAATATTACCGTCGTAGTAATTATAGGACTTAAGTACGATTTGAAGCATTATTTCATTCCTTACAGGATGAAGCTTTATTTCATCAGAACATGAATAATCAGATATAGTCGGTGGAAAAATAGTTAATAGTATCGAAAATATAATTGTTGATAGCACTTAACTGTTATTCCAGCTTATTTCTCCATTCGTTGGAACAATGTGAATCCACTGTGAACTTGGTGGTATAAATATTGGATTTTGATCTAAGTCGGTGAAAGTAAATGATTCCTGAATATCATTTCTTCTCCATGTTCCCTCAATAACTTTTCCATCATTAAAAATTGTAACTGGTCCTACTCCAACAGTTAAAATACTAGGTAGAGTAGTGTTTTCGTCGTTATAAAGTGGTCCCTGAATAACAACAACAGATTCTGTTTTTAAAATATCTGTATAATTTCCATCTTGGGTAATGAAATTATGTGCAACAGCATCTTTATTGGGGGCGTAACCATCAACTATAAAACGTTCATAGTTGCCATCTCCAAGTTTCCAAATAACAGTAGTAAATTCACTATATTTTATAGTTAACCTAGCTGCTCCATCTAGCCAATTACTTTGATCATTTCCAAAATCATAAAGAGGTTCAGGCCCAGGTTGAAGAAAATAATATCCCTTGTCATTTACGACTCCCCTAACCAATTCGGTATCAGCATACAAGTTATGAGGTGCATTACGGTTAGCTATCCTGAACATAGCTGGCGCGCCTATTTCTTCTAATACGGGTACACCTGACTGTCTAATAGTTGGTATTAAGCCACCTGTTGCACCAGAAACAACCAAAGTGCCACCAAAAGGTCGTATCACAGTCGGATCGGTAGGTCTAGCTGATCTTATTGGGCCTAAATATGAGGATGTTTTATCAAGAAACAATGCTAGAAATCTCGTCATACCACCTTCAACAAGCAACTCAAATACAGCGTCTGCTTCTTGTAGACCTGATTGAGGTCTTGCATTTATATTATTATCTATTTTGAAGGCCAAGACACGTCGGGGTCTTTTTAACCAAAGTTCTGGTGAAATCTCCATTCCAGTTAAAGGAGACATTCTCTCGTTATCGAAAACGTATTCTTCTATCAATGTCTCTTCTTGTGATGAATCGTTCTCTAGTGTTGTATTAGATGTATCTGAAGATGATACTGTTGTGGGAGGTGTGATTATTTGTTCGTCTACAACTTCACCATTAGAAGAACAAGCAATTAGTGTTATTGCCAAAATAATTATATAAAATTTTTTCATACTAGCTTATATTAGCGTTGAAAATATTAACTTTATGAAGTTTAATTTTGAATTTTCAATTTGATAGTAAGTTAAGTTTTTAAAAACTTTTCTACCCTTTTTATTGGATGTAAACCAAACTGGGTCGAACAGTGGAAGTTTAAACTTAGAATACAAAACACCCTTTAATGGCGATTCAAAAAAATACGCGTTGTGGACGTACCCTTGACCACTTTGGATGTCTGAGTCTTTATTACCTGGATAACCACCCCAAGGCATTGTTGGAATTATGAAACCTAATGCTGGCCATTCGTTTATTGCTACTGTTCCATACTTTAATTCTTGAACATAGTTGTTTAATATTGTTTTATTCTTATTACTTGTATGTTTTTTAATTAATACAGAAATACCTAAATTACCCCATACTTTACTGTTTACATAATCAATAGCTTTAGATGCAAAATCTTCTTCATTTTCATAATCTAGAAATTTAAAAAATAATGCTGATGACCAAACCTCATTATTTTCAAAATGATCATTAAGTTCTAGATCTTTTGTTAAGTGTGGTGTAGCGCATGATTCATTATTAACTTGTTGAAAATTTGTATCTAACATTAAATTATTAAGACTATTCAGACTATCGGGATAGTATGCCAGTCTATCTTTCTCATTTGCAAGTTGCTTTTTAATTGCTTCAACTAGTTTATCAGAATGTTTCCATCCTTTAGGAATGACTATGACTTGAGCTGCAATACAGTTAAATCCATTATTATTTAGTTTTGCAGTAACTATTTTTCGAGCTTGATACTTTATTTCAGACGAACTCCAATTACCTGGATGAATTATAAAAGGTGTTACATTACCTAGTTCTGTGGTAAATGGTTTTTTATTTTTTTTAGTGAGTGTTTTTTTACCTTTATCTTTTTCTTGAAGTTCAGATCCATATACAATTTTTTCATAAGTTTTATCTGAACCTGTTAAGTGCATATTTGATATACCTAAATGGGAAGTCATATATTTAGAAATGTCTACATCACCGTTAGTGACAATCATAAAACCACGTGAAATGAAGTTCTCAAATACTTTTTCGAAAACAGGTTTGAGATATTCATTAACAGGATTTAGCTTTAATAAAATACAATGACGATTAACTACCATATCATATATCGTATCTAGCAAAGGTATTGAAGAAACATTACCGGCACCTAAAATTAATGTTATTCCTTTCTTAAATCCTAATCTGTTTCCAAATCCTCTTGAATTTAGAATATCTTGAGAAGACATATTTTTATTAAAATGTACATCAGCAGTTACAAATGGAAAAAGTAACTTTTCAATATTCTTATTAGGAAAAACTTGAATCTTATTATCAATGATTGAATTTTCGTTTAAAGAGTTATTATCACTTACTAGATAGTCAATATAATACTGAAGTGCAATAGTTGACGCAAAAGGACCTCCAAGCCATTCTTCCCCTTCGGCAGATGAGCCCTTAATACCTTTATTATCAGCACCAATAGTTGCCCAAAAGTATGCAATAGATTTGATATTCTCAATAGATGTTACAAACATTTCTGATAACTCTGTATTACTTCTGTCTCTTATACACATCTGACGCTGCCGACGAGAACACACGTGT